>JAKLIH010000001.1:0-56231 GCA_022709715.1 Patescibacteria group bacterium
TTTTGTCCTCCATAAATAGTCTAGGTGGAAGTACTCGAAACTTCATTGTGTCCTGGTCCCGGGCCAGGCGGGTTGCCTCTTACCCAACACCTAGATGAAACAGCTCGTAGGGGGTTCGAACCCCTCTATCTCCTGCGTGACAGGCAGGCGTTCTAACCAGGCTGAACTACATCCGCATATTTTTGTGCCGGTAATAGGAATCGAACCTATGTATGAGGTTTATGAGGCCTCCGCTCTACCACTGAGCTATACCGACAAAGTCAGTGTTGGTTTCATGAAGTATGTTGCGGGAGTTGGGGTTGAACCAACAATCTCCAGGTTATGGGCCTGGCGAGATACCATTTCTCTATCCCGCATTGTTATTATATCATATCTGTTGCCGAAAATCAAGTATTTGTATGTTAATTACGAGAATTTGTGAATAAATTAACATGGACAAATACTTGCATCCCTGCCTACGGTAGGTAAACCTGCCTACCGGCAGGCAGGCCCACACCAAGAATTAACTCAAAACTCAAATGTCAAAAATCAAATCTATATCTCAAATGCCAAAAATTAATACAAAATACTAAATATTAAATTTGATGTGGTGGGTCTTACTATCGCCTTACTATTGTTTTACCATTGCTAGCCCCCACACCAACCTTCGGTTGGTTGTGGTGGGCTTTACTACTGTTTTACCATTGTATTACTTTTTGCCAATTACCATTTACCATTTACTTTTTTGTATTAGTATTTGACTTGTTTTTTTAAAAAGTTTTTGTTATAGTTTTATTGTATTATATAACTGAATTTTAAATTATTAGTATGCCACATTTTGAAAAAAATATTCAATCCAACCGAGTTGGGCTAGAGCAAGTTAAAGTTTTATATGAAACCAAAAAAGATAATTATAAACAACATCATATTGAAACGAAAGGAGATAAAGAAATCATTAAAGATGTAATTAATGAAATTTTTGATAAAGAAATTAATCAAGTTGTGGCTAAGCCCGATATAAATGTAAATAAATTTTCAGTATTTGGAGCTAACGACAATGATGATGACAACAATCAAGATGCCAATAGAACTCTGGAAGAATTAGTAAAAAAAGCTTTTGATAATGGTGTGGCCAATGCTATAAATTTTAGTTTTAAAACTAGTAATGCTTATTTAATAGATAAGTTGCACGATTTACTGGTAGATAAATTTTATGAGGCGTTAGTAAATCAAAAAATTATTAAGAAATAAATATTTATTAATGGAACAAATTTTTTATTTTTTTGAACGTTGATCTTGAATTATTCTGGTGTTAATCGGCGTGAGTTTTTGATTTATCAATAAAATAATTTATAAGCGAAAACTTAATTTGGTTATGAATTATAAATTGTTATCTATTAAAGTACCTAGAGATATTTCTCAAGATAAAAGTGAAAATAATAAAAAAATTAGTGAAATGATTGCTAGTTGCGATCAGATGATAAGTAACTTAAATAAATTTAAATATCCAATTGTTTTTGAAATAGCTTCACCAATTGATACGAGAGAAATTATGTTTTTTGTGGCGTGTCATCGCAAACACATTGATATGATTCAAAAAATGATTACAGCGTATTTCCCATTTAGTGAAGTTATTGAAACTAGTGATTATACTGTATTTGGTTTGAAAAATTATAATGGTGGGGCAGTGGGCAAGCTTAATACTCATTTTGCTTTGCCAATTAAAACTTATCAAAATTTTGAGAGTGATCCTTTTGCTAGTATTTTAAATGCCTTTTCAAAAATTGGCGATAATGAAGGCATGGCTTTACAATTAATTTTAAACAGTACAAGCAGTGAGAAAAAAGATATAAAGAAAATTTTAGAAAATTTAAAACGAGGTGAAAAAGAGAAAGATGTTTTTAATCGCAAATTTGTTGACATATCAATGGTGAAAGAAACGTTTAATCCATTCGCAAAATCCGATAAAGATAAAAAAGAAAATGAACCTAAAATTGTTGATGAAGCGTTAGTTAAAAATGTTGAAAATAAATTGCTTCAACCATTATTTGATGTTAATTTGAGATTAGTGGTTTCATCACCCGACAAGAGTCGAGTTGATGATTTAATCCAAGAAGTTAAAAATGGTTTTACGCAACTGTCTAGTCCAGTACTTAATTTAATTGAATTTAAGAAGCAACAAGGTTCAAAATTGAAAACCTTGATTTTTCAATATGTTTATCGTTTGCTTGATAGCAAAACAACTATGGTTTTAAATTCTAGTGAAATTAATAGTTTTTGACATTTACCGCATATGATGCTAGAAATACCAAATATAAAATGATTGAGCTTTCGAACGGCTCAACCACCAGTGGATTTACCCGAAGAAGGTTTAATTATAGGTAAAAATAATTATCGAGGTGAAGAAAGATTTATCAGACAACAAGTTAAAGATAGAAGATTGCATACCTATGTTATTGGTCAAACTGGTACTGGTAAAACTCAGTTGCTTAAAAGCTGAATTACTCAAGACATTCAAAATGGCAATGGGGTTTGTTTTATTGATCCTCATGGTGATGTAGCTAATGAACTTTTAGATTTTATACCTAAAGAACGTATAAAAGATGTTGTTTATATTAATCCAGCTGATCCTAAATACACGATGAGTTTTAATATTTTAGAATCAAGTCCAGAAAAACAAATGGATCAAACATTTATCATTAATGAAGTTCTAGAAATAATGGATAAATTATATGATTTGAAAACAATGGGTGGTCCAATTTTTGAACAATATATGCGAAATGCTTTAGCTTTATTAATGTCTGATCCGGTTGAACAATTTACTTTAGTAGAAGTGCCATCGGTTTTGACCAATGATAAATTTAGACAAAAATTATTAGCAAGAACTACTAATTTTATTGTGAAAGATTTTTGAGAAACACAAGCTGAAAAAGCTGGAGGAGAAGTATCTTTAAATAATATGGCACCATATATAAACTCTAAACTTGCGCCATTTTTAACCAACAATTTAATGCGACCGATTATTGGCCAAACTAAATCATCGTTAGATTTTAATGACATTATCAATTCCAAAAAGATTTTAATTATTAATTTAGCGAAAGGTCTTTTGGGGGAAAGTAACAGTTATTTGATTGGTATGATTATGGTTGGAAAATTGACGTCAGCTGCTTTTGCTAGAGCCGCCATGCCGGAAGATCAAAGAAATGATTTTTATTTATATATCGATGAATTTCAAAATATTACAACTCGATCAATTCCTCAAATTTTATCGGAGTTGAGAAAGTATCGTTTATCTTTAATTATTGCTCATCAATTTATTGCTCAAGTTCAAGATGAAATTCGGGATGCAATTTTTGGTAACGTTGGGTCAATGGTATCTTTTCGGGTTAGCAATCCGGATGGGGAAGTTTTAAAAAAATATTTTGTGCCAGTTTTTAATGAAGTGGACTTAGTATCATTAGCTAATTGAAATGCTTACATACGTTTAATGACTAATGGCCAACCTAGTCGAGCCTTTAATATTTCAACCATTTTAGCTAAACCATTGGAAATTTCTTATAAAGATCAGGCTATTGAAGCGTCAAATAAAGCCTATGCTAGATTGCGATCCGAAGTGGATCAAGAAATTATGGAAAGATTCAAACGCAATAATCAATCTATTGAAGAAATACTACCAAGCAATAGTGAAACTATTTTGTCAGATCAAGAAACAAATGAAGGTATGGAAGAAGAAACTGAGTTTGACGAAGAATTTCTTAATGAAGTTTTGGCTTCAATGCGAAATGAAGAGAACGCAGATAAAAAAAGTAATGAATAATAAAATATGATTAATAAAGGTTGGCAATTGTTAATGGATATAATTAATTATTTTTTTAAATTTGAATTTATTAGATTTGGTTTTATTGGTTTTTTGAATACAGTAATTGATTATGGTTTGATGAATATCTTGATGTGAATATTTAAAACCAATAATGGCAATGGTTTTTTACTGATTAAAATATTTTCGATTGCTATGTCTATTATTTTTAGTTATTATGCTAATTTACAATGAACTTTTAAATCTAAAAATAATACAAATCATCAATTGTTGCAATTTATATGTTTAAGTGTTATAACTATTTGTGTAAATGTTTGAATCACAACTTATTTAGTAAATTCGGTGGATTTGAATATTAATGGTTATTTATGGGCTAATATTGCTTCATTTGCTGGGGCGATAGTAGCAATTACTACAAGATATTTTGGTTCCAGAATAATATTTAACAAATAATAATATTAAACGGTAAATATGTTATATTTAGCTAGCGATCATCGCGGATTTGGCTTAAAAGAAAAAGTAAAAGAATTTTTAAATACGGTTAAAATTGAATATAAGGATTTTGGTAATTTAGTTTATGATAAAGATGATGATTTGCCAGATTTTGCATCAAAAGTAGCTAAAAAAATATCACAAAATTCTAAAAAAGATAAAGGTATTGTTATTTGTGGATCGGGAGTAGGTGGATCGATTATAAGTAATAAATTTAAAAAAGTAAGAGCGGCTTTATGCTTGACGGTTAATGTGGCTAAGGAAAGCCGAGAGCACCATGATTCAAATGTTTTATGTTTAGCTGCTGATTTGACTGATAGCTCAGTAGCTTGGATGATTATTAAAAAATGATTAACTACACCACCACCAAGTAAAGCTAGATATCAAAATAGATTAAAAATAATAGAGAAAATTGAAAAAGAAAATTTTAAATAAACTATTAATATGCCAATGATTGTTCCGGTAGTAAATTCTAAAAATCTAAATGATTTAAAGAAAAAACTATTACAACTTAAAAACTACGATGGCATTATCCAGCTGGATTTATCAGATGGCGAGTTTACTCATTGGAAAAATTATACTAATTTATCAAAAATTAAAGATTTAAAAATAACTTTGCCGTTTGAGATTCATTTTATGTTTGAAAAACCAGAAAAATATATTGAAGATTTGATTTTTCTTGAACCTAAACGTATTATTTTACATGTTGAAGCGATTAATAATTTTCAAAAATGTTATAAATTGTGTAGACAAAATAAAATTGAATTGGCTTTAGCCATTTGTCCAGAAACACCAATATCCAAACTATTTCCGTATTTAAAATATTTAAATATGGTTTTAATATTGGCAGTTATTCCTGGGCCATCTGGTCAAACTATGCAACACTATGTTTTAGAGAATATTCCGATTATTAAAAGAAAAAATAGAAGAATTAAAATTGAAATGGATGGTGGTATTAATGAACGCAACATGGATACGATTGTAACTTTTGGAGTTGATTATTTGGCAATGGGATCTTCTATTTTTGATTTTAAAAAACCCATGGAGAGAATTAAATTCTTACAAAAAGAATTGGAAACTATTAAAAAAATTAAAAGAATTAAATAAATTGGATTCTATACCATTTTCGAAAATGTTAGTCAAATTGCTTGATTTGACTTCTTTTTTTTGCTATAATTTATGTTAGATAGATTTATAAATATAATTATTAAAATTATGTTTAAATTGATTGTATCAAATTGAAAGCAATTTCCCGATACCAAGGAACAGTCTGACAATTTTGTGGAAAAATTGAATAGTTTAATTAGCAAACACAAGCTAAATAAGCTTTTAAAAGACAGCCAAGTTGTCATTTTGCCACCCCATGTTTATATCGATAGATTGCGAAGTATTATAAATAAAGATATTGAAATTGGTTCTCAAGATGTATCCAAGTTTAATCAAGGAGCTTTTACTGGTGAAGTATCAAGCAAAATGTTAAAATCGATGGGGGTAAAGTATGTGCTAGTAGGTCACTCAGAAAGACGTATAAATTTTAAAGAAAAAAATGAAGATATAAATGCAAAAGTTGTTAACTGTCTGCATTACAATTTGAAACCAATTTTATGTATTGGTGAAAATGCTAGAAGTAAAAGTGAAACAGCCAATAGTTTCAGAATTAAAAAAATTATTTTTTCTCAGCTCAACGAATGCTTAAAAGGAGTTAAAGAAGAAGAAATTAAAAATATTATAATTGTTTATGAACCAGTTTGAGCTATTAGTACAAGTCCGAACAGTCAAGTAGCAGAAATTAGCGATATTGAAACTATGATAATAAATATACGATTTTGATTTGAAACTCGTTTTGGAAAAGAAAAAGCTTCAAATGTTAAAATATTATATGGCGGGTCGATAAATAAAAATAATATTTTAAATTTTAAGTCGATCTTTATTGGTGATGGTTTGCTAATTGGTAAAGCTAGTACCAATTTAGATGAATACATTAGTATTTTAAAAACTTTAAAAAATTTTTAAATTTAAAACATGGATTTTACAAAAAAACCTTTTAAATGATTGATTGTAGCGATTGGTTTATCAGTCATTTTTGCTCTAGTAACTTTTGGATTTTATCAAATGGTAAAATCAGATAATGAATCTTCGCAAGGCCGAACAACTACTTTGACCGCCGAAGGGAAGGTAACAGTTATTCCGGACATTGCCAAAATTAGTTTTTCAATTGCGCTTGAAAATGTATCAATTGAAAAGTTAACCAATGAAAATAATTTAAAAATGCAAACGGTGATTGATTATTTAAAATCAGTTGATATCAAAGAAAAAGATATTAAAACTACCAATTATAGTTTGTATCCAATTTATGAAGAAAAATGTTTTGATGATAATTCTGGCTTTCGAAAATGTAATAGTGAATTGACAAAATATAAGTTAGATCAAGTAATTGAAGTGACAATTCGTGATTTTGCTAAAATTGATACAATTGTTGGTAAAGTTTCAGAATTAGGTGTTAATAATGTTTCGAATTTAGCTTTTTCAGTGGAAGATATGGAAAAAGTCCAAAATGAAGCCAAAATTCAAGCTATTCAAAAAATTATGGAAAGAGCTAATGATATTTCTAACGCTACTAAAGTTAGATTTGGCCGAATTATTAACATTGCTGAAAATTATAATAATTATAACTATATGAAGGGTGGGGTGGCTTATGATACAAGTAGCTATCGTTTAGAAAGTAGTATTGCGCCTGTTGCTCAAGCTCCAATTGAAGCTGGTTCTAAAGACATTACTGCCACCGTTTCAATTACGTTTGAAATTAAATAATATAATATCTATGGATTTGAAATTGCCTACAGCTAGTCAAATAAAAGGAAAAAGGGTTATTATCCGCTTGGATTTAAATTCCCAAGAAACTGATAAAATACATTATAGATTGCTGTCGACTCAAAAAACAATTTCTTTTCTACTTAAAAATAAGGCCAAAACAATTGTTGTTTTGGCCCATTTAGGTAGACCAGAATCAGATAAACATAGTTTTAAAATTAATCAATTCGATTTATATAACGAAAAGTTGAGCTTAAAAATTTTCAAAGGTATTTTATCCAAACTGTTTAAAACTAAAGTATTTTTCTTCAAATATAGTATATTTAGTGATAAGTTCGATAAATATTTTAATGCTAAAAAGTTACCGCGGATTATTTTATTAGAAAATATGCGTTTTTATTTGGGCGAAGACAATAACGATATTAATTTTGCTAAACGTCTATCTACAATTGGCGATGTATTTATTGATGAAGCTTTTTCGGTTTGTCATCGAAAGGTAGCTACTAACACAGCCATTACAAAATTATTACCTAGTTTTTTTGGGTTTAATTATTTATTGGAAGTAAAAAACTTAGATAAGGTATTGGAAAAATCAAAAAACGATTTGATCGTAATTGTAGGAGGAGCCAAGATTAAAGACAAAACTGAAATAATAATGAAATTTATAAATAAAAGTAGCTATATATTGATTGGTGGTGGTATAGCTAATTCCTTTATAAGGGCGGCTGGATTTGAAGTTGGCCGATCCTATTTTGATGAAATGCCAATACCTAATTTTAATAAATTAGATTTTAATAAAATTATTTTGCCAATTGATTTTAAAGTTTTAGATTCAAATGGTTCAACAAAATATAAAATGAATTCGGATATCAGTACCACCGATCGAATTTTGGATTTAGGCAATCTAACCATCCAACAATTTATAAACTATGTTAAAAAGTCAAAATTTATTTTATGAAATGGGCCACTTGGTTATATTGAAGACGAACGATTTTCAATTGCTACAAAATCTTTACTCGAATTTATTAAAAATGATAAAAACCGAAAGTATGTTTTGGGTGGTGGTGAAACCTTGGATTCAATTGCCCAAATGGCACCGTCAATTTTTAAACAAAAAAATGTTTTTGTATCAACTGGTGGTGGGGCTATGCTTTGGTATTTAAGTAAAAAATTGAAAAATTAAAGATGGATAAAAAATATTTTGAAAGTTTTCAAGACAACGATAACGTATTAATTAAAAATGGCCCAAAAATGAAAGAACGAGATCTAGTGTTTTTAGATTTAGAAATGACTGGGCTTAAAATTGATCATGAAATAATTGAAATTGGTTGATTAAAAGTTGATCCAAAAACATTACAAGTTAAAGAAGAATTTAATATAAAAATTAAACCTAAACGGTTGGATTTAGCGGACAAAAAAGCTTTAGAGATTAGTGGTTATAACGAAGCGGATTGACAAAATGCAGTTTCAATTGAAGAAGCCATGAAAATGTTTATCGAAAAATGTTCAGGTTGTGTTTTATGTGGTTATAATTTCTTTTATGATTGATCATGACTATATAATATTTTTAATAGCTTGGGAGCTTTTAATCCACCGTTTTATTATCATAAGCTGGATATTATGTCGATGGCCTATTTAGTGTTGAAAAATGATATAGCAATTGAAAATTTTGGTTTAACCAATGTATGTCAATATTTTGATATCAAAAGGGATAAATGTCACAATGCTTTTTATGATGCAAAATTTACTTTTGAAGTTTATAAAAAACTATGTGAACGATTAGCGAATTGTTAATATAAAAACGAATAGAAAAATAATATTATGGAAAAAATAATACGTGTCTTTACGGATGGTGGATCTAGAAATAATCCAGGGCAGGCGGCAGTTGGGGTAGTGATTAACGAACATAAATTTAAAAAAACTATTGGCATTAGAACCAATAATGAAGCTGAATATGAAGCTGTCATTTTGGCGTTAGAAAAAATAAAAGAATTATTTTTGTTGAATGAAGACGATGAAGCCAAAATTGATTTTTATTTGGATTCAGAATTAGTGTGCAAGCAAATAAATCGAGAATATAAAATTAAAGATGAAAAATTAGCCAAACTTTTTTTGAAGGCATATAACTTGATGCAAAAATTACCGAAAATTAAATTTCATCATATATTAAGGGATAAAAACAAAGAAGCGGACCTATTAGTAAATGAGGCATTAGATGAGCTTGAAAAAAGACCAAAATAGGTCTTTTTTTAACGTTTTTGATATTGCAATTATTTTAAAATTTTGCTATAATTTATAATGTTTAATAAAGAATTAAGCTTGTAAATATGAATGTTTTTCAATATTTATCTCAATCCAAATTTTTGGAAGATCCAAAGGTTTTATTACCAATGTTAATTTGGATTACAGTTTGAAAAGGGCTAGCTTTATGAAAAGCGGCTCAACGAAAAGAATCTTTATGATTTTGATTGATAATGATTATGAATACATTAGGAATTTTAGAAATTTGTTATATTTTTGTTTTTTCAAGATCCAATATCAATTTTAAAGATTTAGCTAAAAAATTTGTTAAAAAAACTAACAATCAATCTGTTAAAAACGAAGAAACTACAGTTGAGCCAATCAATGAAAGTCAAGACAACCAATAATAAAATATTTTTGGTCGATATTTTAAGAAACATTAAACAATAGATTATGAATAAACAATCTTTTAATTTTATATTAAAATCTCTGTTTTTTATTTTGACAATTAATATTTTTATCGCAGTATCAAATATTTATTTACCCAATGTAGCTAGTGCTAATAGTACAGACATAATTAAAAAATTATTTCTGTGACCATTGAATCAAATTCCAACAATAAAAATATTAGAAAAAACCGATGAAAATAAAAACAATAATGTTTCTTTAAATAATTTGATACCTGATACAGAAACAAAAACTATTTATCAAGAAAAAATTGATTATGAACAACGAATTATCAATGTAGTTAAAAATGCCGATCAGTCAGTGGTTAGTATTGTGGCTACTAAATATTTACCGGTGGCGGATGTTTATACATTAAATCCGTTTGATACATTTGGTAATGATTTGTTTAATCCATTTGGTTTTAATTTTGATTTAAAAGATTACCAACAAACACCCAAAAATGATCAACAATATGAAAAACAAGAAATTGCCTCCGGCAGTGGTTTTATAATTACTAGTGATGGTTATATTGTTACTAATAAACATGTGGTTTCGGACAGTAAAGCTGAATATGTGGTTTTTCTAAATGATGGTTCAAAATATAATGCAAAAATTGTTGCTCAAGATCCAATGGAAGATTTTGCACTTATAAAAATTGAAACCACAAATTTAAAACCATTAGCATTGGGCGATTCAAGCAAATTGCAGTTGGGTCAAACGGTGATAGCGATTGGTAATGCTTTAGGCGAATTTCAAAATACTATTAGTGTTGGTGTTATATCGGGCTTAAATCGTAGCATTACAGCTAGCGGTGGTAATATACCAGCAGAAAAATTAAATGATTTATTACAAACTGATGCGGCTATTAATCGTGGAAATTCAGGTGGGCCATTACTAAGTCTGGATGGCAAAGTTATAGGTATGAACACAGCCATTGTGGCATCAGCTCAAAATATTGGGTTTGCTATGCCTATTAATAAAATTAGAAATACAATTGAACAGGCGATAAAAACTGGTAAAATTACAGTTCCTTATATTGGTGTATATTATGTACAACTAGATAAAAACGAAGCTGAAGAAAGAAAATTAGATGTTGATTATGGGGCTCTAGTGGTATCCAGCGAAGGCGCAAAAGCGATTATTAAAGATTCACCAGCTGAAAAGGCTGGACTCAAAGAAGGCGATATTATTTTGTCGGTGAATAAAGTTAAAATCACATCCAAAACGCCTTTAGCTACAGTAGTAAGAAATTATAAACCGGGAGATACTATTGGTCTTGAAATTAAACGTGGTCAAGAAATATTAAATATCAATATCACGTTGGGAGAAAAATAAATAATTTAATTTATTAATTTATTTTAAAAAAGTAAATAAAACTATAACAATGCGACCAAGATTTAACATGAAAGCTCAAGAAGCTTTAGAACGAGCTCAACAAATTATTAGCGATTATAATCACGGAGAACTAAAGGCTGTGCATTTGCTATTGTCATTATTATTGCAAAACGATAGTTTAGTGGAAGTGGTTTTAGATAAAATGAATATAAATATTGATAATATCATTAAAGAAGTTGAAAATAAATTAAATGCTATTCCTAGAATTGTAGTTCAGGATCAAAACTTTGGTCAAGTTTTGTTATCGCAAGAAGTAATTAATGTGTTTGAAAAATCAGAACGATTGAGTCGTGAAGAAAAAGAAAATTATATTTCGTCTGAACATTTATTTTTAGGACTTATTGAAGTGCCAAGTGAAGCAAAAAATATTTTACAAGATTTTAATGTTTATCCTGACCAATTTAAAACTACTTTAATAGAAGCTCGAAAAAATATGCCAGTGGATGATGAAAAAGGTAGCGTGAGTTATAAAATATTAGAAAAGTATAGTCAAAATTTAACTGAAAAAGCTAGATTAGATAAACTCGATCCGTTGATTGGACGAGAAGTGGAGCTAGAAAGAATAATGCAAATATTATCTAGACGAATGAAAAATAATCCAGTTTTACTGGGCGAACCGGGAGTTGGTAAAACCGCTATTGTTGAAGGTTTAGCTCAAAGGATAATAAAAAAAGAAGTCCCCGATAATTTAAAAAATAAAGAAATTCTTTCTTTGGATATTGGAGCTATGATTGCGGGCACAAAATTTAGAGGTGAGTTTGAAGAAAGATTGAAAAATGTTTTAAAAGAAATAAAACAAAACGAAGATAAATATATTATTTTTATCGATGAATTACAAACAATTGTAGGAGCAGGGGCTTCGGAAGGATCAATTGATGCTTCCAATTTATTAAAACCAGCATTATCTCGAGGGGAAATTCGTTTGATTGGTGCTACTACTTTTCGTGATTATCGTGATTCTATTGAAAGGGATCCAGCTTTAGAAAGACGTTTTCAACCGGTGACCGTTGAAGAACCATCGATTGATGATGCTATTACTATTTTGCGAGGTTTGAAAAATAAATATGAAGTATACCATGGCGTGCGTATTTCCGATGATGCCATTAAAGCGGCGGTTAATTTATCATCAAGGTATATTCCCGAAAGATTTTTACCAGATAAAGCCATTGATTTAATTGATGAAGCTGGTTCAAGTTTAAAGTTGCAGATGAATAGTACTCCAACCGAAATAGCAAGTATTCAGAAAAAAATTAGAGTTTTAGAAATTGAATATGAAGCCATTAAAAAAGAAGAAGGCATATCTTTTGAAAATCGAGTCAAGGAAATTACCAAATTACTTAAAACTTTAAAACACGATGAGAAAAATTTATTAGAAAAATGAAATGTTGAGAAGAGCTCAGTGACGGATATACATGAATTAAAAAAACAAATAAATAGTTTGGAGAAAGAAGCTGAAAATTTTGAAAATGAAGGCAACTTAGAAAAAGTTGCAGAAATTATGTATGGCAAAATTCCTCTGATTGAAAAAGAAATTAAAAAATTAGAAAAATTATCAAAACAAAAAGTCCAATCTCAATTTGTTAAAGAAGAGATTGATGCTTACGATATATCAAAAATTATTTCTAAATGAACGGGCGTGCCAGCTGATAAAATGTTGGCAAATGAAAAAGAAAAAGTTAAAAATGTTAGAGAAATTTTAAAATCGCGAGTTATAGGTCAAGACGAAGCTATCGAATCAGTATCAAGATCGATTATCAGGTCCCGGGCTGGAATTGCTGATGAAGATAAACCCATTGGCTCTTTTATGTTTCTAGGACCAACGGGTGTTGGAAAAACAGAACTAGCCAAAACTTTAGCTGAATTTATGTTTAATGATGAAAAAGCTATTATTCGAATTGATATGTCCGAATATATGGAGCATCATAGCGTAGCTAGATTAATTGGCTCACCTCCTGGCTATATTGGTTACGATGAAGGTGGTCAATTGACCGAAACCATTAAACATAAACCCTATAGTTTGGTATTGTTTGATGAGATTGAAAAAGCCCATCCTGAAGTTTTTAATTTATTATTACAAGTATTGGATAATGGTAGATTAACAGATGGCAAAGGCCGAACTGTAAATTTCAAAAATACAATTATTATTATGACTTCAAACATTGGCGGAGAATATATATCGCAAATGCAAAATATAGGCTTTAATAATAATGATCGTAGTAAAAAGACCGATCAAGAATATGAAGAAAAAAAGATATTTTTGAAAGAAAAAATTCAAAGTAATTTAAAATCATATTTTAAGCCCGAATTTTTAAATCGAGTTGACGAGATTGTAGTTTTTAACCCACTTCGATTAAAAGATATGCATAAAATTGTTGATATTCAAATGTCAAGAGTAGTTAAGCGATTAGAAAATAAAGGTATTAAATTGATTGTTGATAATTCTACAAAAAATTGATTAGCGGATAATGGTTATGATGCTGAATATGGAGCTAGACCTCTTAAACGACTAATTCAAAAAGAAATATTAGATCCAATGGCGGATAATATCTTAAATAATGATATTAATGAGGGAAGTATAATTACAGTTACGGTTAAAAATAATAAAATCGATTTTAAGATTAAAAAACGTTAATTATGAACTATCAACCAATTTGAAAAAATCTGATTCATACCATTTTAACGGTTATTTTTGTGATACTTACGATGTTTATTTTGATGGCTAAACTCAATTGAATTTGAGGAAGTATTATTATATTGATGTTTTTATTATTATGAAAATTGATATCCGGGTTAGCTAATATTAATTATTTCATTTTATATTCTTTATTTATAAGCACATTGATTTTTTCTTGAAATTTTAAGATGGTACCGGTAATTTCGTTTTTAATTATTATGATCGTTTTGTTTTATTTTCGAGTGATTGATATTAAGCCAATCATTAAAGATAATCTTTCGGTTTTTTTAACATTTAAACAATGATTTTTGTTCTTGGTATTTTTTTATAATACTTTAGCTATTTATTGTTTATTTTATTTGAACCATATAAAGTTTTTCTATTGCTTTGTTTTGTATGCTCTGACTAGTTATGTTTGTTTCTCTTGATATAAAAAATTAAATAATCTCAACTGGTCACTATATGAAAAAATAGTTATTTTCTTGATATTTTTGCAGATGAGCTGAATTGTTTTTCATTTTTCTAATGGTTTTTTTATTTTTCCAATTTTATTAGTGCTTTGATTTTATAATCTAACCGAAATTTATCGGCATATTTCTTTATGAAACGCTAATAAAACAATAAACCTGGTAATTATACCATTGATTATTACGTTTTTAATGGCGTTTGTAATTAAATTGTAAATCTGTTAAAATATAAACAAGAATAAAATTATTAATTACTTTTATGCAGTATGATATTTTAATAAAAAATGCGACAATTTTTGATGGCACTGGAGCTAGAAGTTTTCGAGCTAATGTGGTTGTTAAAAATGGCAAGATTGTTAAAATTGGTGAAGCGGTGGAAGAACAAAATTGTGATAAAGTAATTAATGCTGACAAAAAATTTTTATGTCCAGGCTTTATAGACATCGATAATGTTTCTGACCACTATTTAACGTTATTATCAAATCCTAAATGTGAAAATTTAATAAAGCAAGGTATAACTACAATTCTAATAGGTCAAGCTGGTTCATCATTAGCCCCACTGATTAAAAATAATTTAAATAGTTTTAGACCTTGGTCCAATACCGAAGATTTAAATGTCAATTGAAGAAGCTTTAAAACATTTTTACAATTTTTGGATTCAAAAACTTTAGGAGTAAATGTGGCATCTTTAATTGGTTGAAATGTTATTCGAAATGGTTTGATTGGCGACCATTTTAAAAATTTATCTGATTTTGAATTGAAGCAATTATTAATTTTAGTTAAACAATCAATTAAAGAAGGAGCTTGAGGAGTATCATTTGGTTTTGGTTATCCAAGTGGGCGAGCTATTACTAAAAGAGAAGTGTCATCAATTTATAATGAAATTAAAAAATTTAATCCACTATTTTCATTTAATCTAAGAGATGAATCTAGCGGTTTTACTATGGCGTTAAAAGAAATATTAGATATAATGAAAGATTTTAATAATCAATCTTTGATAACTAGTTTTAAAGTTCAAAATTCTGATAATTTTGATCAGTTCGACGATGGTTTAAAATTGATTGATCGTACCAATAAAGAAAAGAATAATATTCATTTTTCCATTTATCCGTACGAATATACTTGCCAACCATTAATTACGTTTATGCCAGATTGATTGGCAATTGGTGGGGAAAAAACATTGAAAGAAAATTTAAATCAAAAAGATATAGTTAAAAAATTAGTAAAAGAATTAAAGCAAAATAAAGGTTTTTATAAAAAATTGATTTTGATCGACATTGATAATAAATATCGAGTTTTGAAAGGTAAATCTTTTGAACAGATTGCAAAAAATATGAATTTATCAATTGAAGAATCAATTATTAAAGTGCTAGCTATGACTCAAAAGAAAATTATTGTTTTAAATCCAAATTTATCAGCTGTTAATATTGATAAAGGCATTAAACATAGTGCATCGGTACTGGCTTCAAACGGCATGTCGATTGATAATAAAAATATTATTAATGGTTTTATCGATCAGCGTTCAGTTGGATCGTTTATAAAATATTTATCGACTTATCGAAATATTTTATCATTTGAATCTTTAGTTTATAAAATTACTGGTAACGTTAGAAATATTATGGGACTGGAGAATAAAGGGCATATTAAAATTGGTATGGATGCGGATTTAGTAATACTAAACCCAAATAATTTAATGGATCAATCAACAATTCAAAACACGCTTATAGAACCAAAGGGAATTGAAACTGTGATTGTCAACGGATCGATAGTTTTAGAAAATGGTCAAATTACTAATAATTTTGCTGGTCGAGTAATTACTCGCAATCACTAATTTAATAATTAATTTAAACGACAAATATGGGAAATGTTGTGTTTTATCGTAAATACCGACCACAAAATTTTGAAAGCGTTACTGGTCAAGGATCCATTGTGAAAACTTTAACCAATGCTATTGTAAATAACAAAATTGCTCATGCTTATTTATTTACCGGCCCACGAGGCACTGGCAAAACTTCCATGGCGCGTATTTTTGCGAAAGCTATTAACTGTCAAAATCGAAAAGATAAAGAATTTGAACCATGTAATAAATGTCAATCTTGTTTAACCATCAACGACGGTTCGTCTCTGGATATTATTGAATTTGACGCTGCTACTAATACTGGGGTTGATGAAATAAGAGCCTTACAAGATAATGCTAAAATTAAACCGGTTAACAGCCAATATAAAATTTATATTATTGATGAAGCTCATCAACTTAGCAAAAGTGCTTATGGAGCTTTACTTAAAATTTTAGAGGAACCACCCGAATATATTATTTTTATATTAGCAACAACTAACCCGGAGAAAATGTTAAAGACAATTCTATCTAGAGTTCAACGTTTTGATTTTAAAAAACTTTCAGTGGATGAAATTATTAAAAAATCCGAAGCTATATTAAAAAATGAAAAAATTGAATATGAACTGCCAGCTCTTAATTTAATTGCCAAAGAAGCTGATGGCGGGATGCGAGACGCCGAATCAATATTAGGACAAATAACCACCATGAGCAAAAAGGTGACATTGTCGGTGGTTGAAAATATTATTGGTGGTATTAGCCAAAATAAAATTGCTGAATTTGTTGATATTTTGATTGCCAAAGATAATAAAAAATTATTTCAATATATTAGTGATTTAGATAACAATGGCTATAATTTAGAAGAATTTTATAAATCATTAATTGAATACGCACAAAATTTATTAACCATAAAAATATCATTTGATTTAGCGTCAATGTTTAAACATGATTTAACTGAAGATTTTATTAATATTTTAAAAAATCAAGCTGAAAAAACTGATATAAAATTTATTAAAAAAATTATCAAACGTTTAGTCGAAAATCAAACCTATTTTAATGTTGTCCAAAATCAAAGATTGCCTATAGAAATTTCGGTGCTAGAGATTACCGAAGATTAAAGGCTTTAAACTAATATATTTCCTTAACAGTTGTGGAGTCGTCTAATGGTAGGACAGTGGACTCTGAATCCACTGATCTTGGTTCGAGTCCAAGCTCCACAACTGTTAAGGAAAAGAACTGTTGAGGAAATGGAATGAACTGTTAGATAAATTATTTGTTGTAAATCATTGTTTTTTTACTTAATTTTTGATAAAATATTTTTATAAAAATAAATAAATTTAAAATGGATTATCCTTATATAAATCAACCAGCGACTGATCCAAATTATCGCAATAAACTTGGGCAAACTATAAATGATGAAAATTTATTAACAGATGGCTCAACTTCGGAGTTATTGCTTGATAATGAAAACAAACCAGAAGAATTGTCGTCGGGTATTGATTTATCAAAAATGATTAATTTTAATAATGCTAATCATGCTACCAAGACCATAAGTCCAGAATCGATTCCCACGCCTTTTACTTCACCCAATGGAATAAACAATATTGATCAAAATTTTACTGTTAATCAAATGTCAAATCAAACATTTGAACCTACAGTTGTTCAAAGTAACGATGAGCCTAAAAACGATAATCTAAAAATTGATTCTATTAATGTGTCTGATAATGAAGAAAAAGAAAAATCATTTTTAGAACAAACCGATGATAGCCGTATTTATCAAATAGAAATTAATAAGATTGTTCCAAATCCATATCAACCTCGTCGTGAATTTTCCGACGATGCAATACAAGAATTAGCGAGTTCAATCAGAGAGTATGGAGTGCTCGAGCCATTGATTGTTAAAAGAATTGAAAAAGATCAGCCTGACGGTATTAATGTTGAATATCAATTAATTGCTGGTGAACGTCGTTTGCGAGCATCAAAAGTGGCGGGGCTAAAAACCGTTCCAGCTTTAATTAAAACTTTTAATGATAAATCTTTAGAATTAGAAGTAGCTTTGGTAGAAAATGTTCAACGTGAAGATTTAAGCCCAATTATGAAAGCTAGAGCTTATGGTCAATTAGTAAATGAATTTGGTTATACTCAAGAAATGGTTGGCCGTCGAGTTGGTAAAAGCCGTGAAGCTATTGCTAATGCCTTAAGATTATTACAACTTCCTTTTGAAGCCCAAAAAGCTTTAGATGAAAATAAAATTAATGAATCTCACGCTCGAGCCTTATTACTTTTACCAAATATGGAAAAACAAAGAGCGTTACTAGGTGAAGTTTTATCTAAGCAGTTGAGCAGCCGTGAAGCTGAAATGATTGCCAGACAATTTTTAGAAAAACAAAATATTAAAACTGGCAGTCCTGGCAGAAAGCGATTAGGTGATTCTTTTTCACCAAAAGATTTGGAATTGCGTGAGAAATTGGAAAGTTTATTTGATGCCAAAGTTATGATTAAACGTAAAGGTGAAAAAGGTGAGATTAGTATTTATTTTTATTCAGAAGATGAGTTCAATGGTTTGGTAGATAGAATTGTTCATAACAGTGAAAGAAACATCAACCAAACGATTGATAAATTAAATAATTTATAAAAGTATGAAATTAAATATTAAAAATTTATTTGGAATAATTTTAATAGTTTTAATTATTGGTGGTTTGTGTTTTTTAGCTAGCGCCTCAACTATTATTGGTCGCGAGCAACATCACGATTCATTATTTTTTGTGAAGGATCAATTGATTAAAGGTTTAGCTTTAGGACTAATAGCTTTTTTTATATTGTCAAAAATAAATTTAAAATTTTTAAGAAAATTTTCTTTTCTATTTTATATTTTTAATCTTTTTTTATTAGCACTGGTTTTTTTTAAACCTTTTATACCCAAAGGCGAAATGACGGCTCGTAGATGGGTGGATATATTCGGATTTTCTTTTCAGCCTTCAGAACTTCTTAAAATATCTTTAATTTTATTTGTAGCTGATTTTTTAAGTCGCAAATCATCCAGAGATTTAAGCAGTTGAACCAAAACAATTTTGCCACTAGTAGTTGTATTAGGTATACCAATGGCTTTAATTTATTTTCAACCCGCCACGTCTATCATTGCTTTATTTTTAGCCGCGGTGGGTGCGATGTGTTTTACTACCAAAATGTCTTTTAAAATAATTTCAGTATTAACATTGCTGGCTGTAGTATTAGTTAGTGTTATGATTGCTTTTGGTGGCAACTATCGTAAAGATAGAATCACCAACGAAGATGATTATCAACGTCGTCAATCAATTATTGGTATTGTGCGGGGCGGGGTAATGGGAGTTGGTTTTGGTCAATCAAGACAAAAATATAATTTCTTACCTCAAAGCTATACAGATTCTATTTATGCTGTTATCGCTGAAGAATTTGGTTTTATTGGCACAATTATTATATTAGTTATTTATTTTTCAATATTTTTTCTTGGTTTTTATGTGGCAGCTCGAATTTCCGATCCATTTTCATCGTTATTTATAGTTGGAACTACGACTTGGATTACAGTGCAAGCATTATATCATATAATGTGTATGAGCATTGAATACATGCCAATCACGGGGCTACCACTGCCATTAATCAGCCATGGTGGCACAAGCTATGCAATTACTATGGCTAGTTTAGGAATATTTTATAATATTTTAAACAATAAAATGTAATATGAAAATCATTAAACCAAACAAAGATATAAAAATTTTGTTTACTGGTGGCGGATCTGGTGGTCATGTTTTTCCATTAATTTCAGTACTTAAAGAGATGCATAAATTTGCGCCGGATTTTCAAAAGCAAGGTTTAAATTTAAGTTTTTATTACATTGGTAGTAATGATTTTACATTAGATTTTATTAAAAAAGAAGATATTGAAATTTATCCTTTAAATATTAAAAAGCGAAGAAAGAGTTGAAAGGGAATAATAAATTTTTTTATTAATATTTGATCTTGAATTTTAGCTTATTTCAAGGTATTATGAATTATGCCCGATGCGATATTTGCAAAAGGTGGATTTGAATCAAGCTTTGTGATTGTAGTTGGTATTATTTTTAGAATTCCAATTTTTATTCATGAATCGGATTCAATCCCGGGATTTACAAATCAACTGTTCGCGAGGTTTGCAAAAATTGTTTTTATATCATTTGAAGATAGCCGTTCTTATATAAAAAATAGTCGGATTGAATTGGTGGGTAATCCAGTCAATGATATATTGATAAAGATCGCTGAAGTGAATGATGATACTTTAGCTTTGAAACAAACCATGGGGTTAAATAAAGATTTAAAAACTTTATTAGTTTTAGGTGGTTCACAAGGGGCTCAGACTATCAATAATTTGATTTTAGATATGATGCCGGAGGCCTTGCAAAAATATGAAATTATTCATCAAGTTGGAACAAATAATCATGATGAAGTTAAAAGGGAAACTACAGTTATATTTAGAGAATTAATTAAAAATACTGAATACGAAAGACGCTATCATTTAATTCCAATTTTAAATCATTCTGAACAAGTAGCCATTGATTCACTTGGCTACACCATGAAAGTTTCAGATTTAATTATTTCTCGAGCTGGTAGTGGTGGAATTTTTGAAACAGCCATATTTAAAAAACCATCCGTTATGATACCATTACCTTGGGCCAGCCGAGATCATCAAAGTTTAAATGCTCAAAATTTTAGTAAATATAAAGCTTGTGTGGTGCTTGAACAATCAAATTTAAAACCCAATTTATTGCTTGATACAATCGATGGTATTTTAAACAATCCAGAAAAAATTGAAACTATGCAGCAAGGTTGCGAAAAATTTGCCAAGAAAGATGCAGCTCTTAATATTGCTAGGTTGATGTTAAAAGAGTTGATAAAGAGATACAGATAAACAAAGTTCCAAGTTTCAAGATCAATGTTCAAGCAGAAAGACAAAAGAAAAACAATTGAAAGACGAAAAATAAAAATAAAAAGATAAATATTATGAATGAAGAAGAAAAATTACAATACATTTCAAATTATATATTCAAAGATTTAAAATTATCTGAAGCTGATATTATAAATAAATATCCTAAAAGAGATTTAGCTGAAGGTGCTTGTGTTACTCGTTTTGCACCAAGCCCAACTGGTTTTATTCATATTGGTGGTATTTATTCAGCGTTACTGGATGAAAGATTGGCTCATCAAACGGGCGGTATTTTTTATTTGAGAATTGAAGATACTGATAAAAAAAGAGAAGTTGAGGGAACTGTTGATATGATTGTAAAAGCTGTTAATCGTTTTGGTTTAAATATAGATGAAGGATTTGATATTAATTGTGAACAAATTGGAAATTATGGACCGTATTTACAAAGTGAAAGAAAAGAAA
Source organism: Patescibacteria group bacterium (assembly GCA_022709715.1). Classification (GTDB taxonomy): domain Bacteria; phylum Patescibacteriota; class Minisyncoccia; order UBA6257; family JAKLIH01; genus JAKLIH01. Next base: position 21,555 of record JAKLIH010000001.1, read on the forward strand.
TTTATCAAGTGTTTGTAAAAAAATTATTATTAGCTAATAAAGCTTATGTTTGTTTTGCGACTCAAGAGGAGTTAGAAAACATTGTTCAAATCCAAACTCAAAGAAAGGAATTAATCGGTTATAGAAAAGATTGAGCTATTTGAAGAAATAAAACATTGGATGAAGTGATTGAAAATTTAAATTTAAATAAATCTTTTGTAATTCGTTTTAAATCAGAAGGAGATTTTAATAATAAGATTAAATTTATTGATCAAGTCAAAGGGGAAGTGGAGTTACCGGACAATGAACTAGATACTGTTATTATGAAAAGTGATGGTTTGCCAACCTATCATTTTGCCCACGCTGTTGATGATCATTTTATGCAAACAACGGACGTTATAAGAGGGGATGAATGATTACCATCTATACCAATTCATTTACAATTATTTAAGGCTCTTGAATTTAATATCCCAAGATTTTATCATGTATCCCCCATTGAAAAAATGGAAGATGGATCACGTCGTAAGCTTAGTAAACGAAAAGATCCGGAAGCAAGTGTTGAATTTTATTATGAACAAGGATATCCAGTTAAAGCTATTATTGAATATTTAATGAATTTGGCAAGTTCGAATTATGAAGATTGAAAATTGCAAAATCCCGATAAAAAAATTGAAGAATTTCAAATTGATTTTACAAATTTGAAAAGTAGTGGATCTTTGTTTGATATTGAAAAATTAAATTTCTTTAGTAGAGAATATATTGCTGGTATGTCATCGGATGGTGTATATAATCATGTTTTGGGATGAGCTAAAACTTATAACAATAAATTATTTGATTTATTATTTAACAATAAAGAATACAGTAATTTAATTTTTAATATTGAAAGAGAAGGGGTAATGAAAAAAAGAAAAGATATTTCAAAATGATCAGACGTTTTTAATGAGATAAATTATTTTTTTGATAATGAATTTAATAATATAAAAATTGACATAAACAATATAAATCCAGTTTCGGTTGAAGATGTTAAAATGATCATAAATGAGTTTATAAACACCTATAATAATTTAGATGAACTAGATGTTTGATTTTCTAAAATTAAATTGATTGCTAAAAATCTTGGATTTGCGGAAAGTTTAAAGGAATATAAAAACAATGAAACAAATTATAAAGGTTATGTAGCGGATGTTGCTAAAATTTTAAGACTGGCCTTAACTGGTAAAACTCAGTCACCCGATTTATACCAAATTATGAAAGTTATGGGTAAAGATCGAATAATTAATCGTTTAAATAATTTTATTAATTTGTTAAATTAAATTATTATGTTTGATTTTAAACCAATGTGAGACAACGTGGCAAAAATATTTATGGAAACAGTGCTATCACTTTACAGCATTGTTGAAAAAATATTTAATGGTCAGATGTTTCAGAGTGTTGTAAATGTTATCAAAGGTTTGGGTATGATTATGGTGGCAATGGTAGAGGCGTTTTTAAAGATATTAAAGATGATAGTGAAGTAGAAAGAGTAAATGGTAAGTAGTAAAAAGTAATGAAAAGAGTAAAACACAATTGTAAAACAGTAGTAAAGCAATAGCAATAAATCAATATTCCAATAACCTAATAACCGATTAATTGTTTTTTATCTTTGATTTTTAATTTATAGATTTGACTTTTGAGATTTGATTTTTAAGTTTATTTATATACCCCCTGCTTGGATCAAAAAAAGGGAAGCAAGAATATTGTTTATAGAATATATTTTAAATATTTAAATTTTTGATTTGAACTTTTGACTTTTGATATTTGAGTTTTAAATTTATTATTCATATTTATATTGATATAGGAAGGGATGTTAAAAGTTTTTAAAATGTTGGAGAAGTAGTGTTTAAATAGTTAATAAACAAATACGATGTCGAGAAATATATCTTGTGCGACGTGGTATGTAAATACTGCCCTGGATTTAAAGGGCTTTTATTTATTATATAGTATTTATTAGTATCTATAACCAATATTTGTTTATATATTAATAGACATTAATAATAGTGTTTTTACATGCCATTAAACACGTTTAAATGCCTATTTTAGCCACTCTTCCCCAAAAATTGTATCTAAGAAGGTGAGCCAAAAATATGACCCAAAATAGGCCATATTTTAATGATTATAATGCAAAAACCTCGTAATTATGAGATTTTTGCTTGTCATAAATACGAGGTTTATTGTGAATAGATTAGCAAACCAATTAAATCTACAAGGGCTTTTCTGAACTTTTCTTCTTCGCCGGGATGTTTTTTCTTTAAGAGGCTTAGGTATTCTGCAATATGAGGAGCTATTATTCCATTTATCTTTAAAATAAAATCTTGAATAAACCATGACACTTTAAGATCTTCAATGATTTCTTTTCCTACTTTTTTTTTCTTTTTTTGGCAATGTTGACAACCATTTGCCCATTTCTTCTTCTGTAAATCTGATTGATTTTGGGTACATCATTGTTAATGATGCTTTGATGACCTCTTTGTCTAAATTGTGTAAGTTTGCTTTGTTCATTTAATTTCCCCTTTCAATTTATATAAAAGACCTATCGGTATTATATCACAGAAAAATATATTGTCAAAAAATGCAAAACCCCTAACAGGGTTTTGCCTGTTAGGGTGTTGGATTACCCTTTTTGAAATGCAAAAATAGTTTTAACTAAAAGCGCAATGAATCTTACTTTGTAATAATCTTGTTGGCTTTTTGGTAATTTTTCTATAAGTTCTTCGATCTCACAAACAAGTGCTGTACTAGATGGTTTTGCATCAAGATCAATAGCTATGTCCATAATTATTTTCTGCATTTCGGGTGATAGTTGGCTGGTGGAATTGTTTATACCGGTAGAATTTTTTATGTAGTATATTGCCCCATCTTTAAACGTTAAGGGCTTTGTCCACTTCAATTCTTCTTCCATTTTTCTCCTTTCTTAATTTATGCTGTATGTAGTTTATCATATATTTTATATTTGTCAAAAAATATTAATCCATGTTAACGCGTATATATTTTGCTAATAATGGATGTATTTTTTCAATTTCTTTAAAACATTCTTGGGCGATCATACGATAAAATCAATGACCGTTGATACCGCTTCTTAATGATATAAAATGATGTAGTTCTCTTAAATTTAAAGTTATTAACACTCTTTTTCGAAAAGCCAATGGTAATATGTACTGAGCTTCATAGGGATATTTTTGACTAATTTTTTGATAAGCCGATTTGGCTTTTTCTAAACAAATATTATAATCATTTTCTAAACCAACTTTTTTGATTATATCTGGCGTTTCATAACCATGATCACAAGTTAAAAGTTGATTAGTTTGTGTGCACATGCGATGTCTTTGAATGTCTCGGAAAGCGCCATAATCAATTAAAATATCAAATGTATAATAAATATGTTCAAGCTCTCTTATAGGTTGATCAAAGGGGCCACGATGTTTTAAAGCATTGTTGATTAATTGTTCTTTTTCATAATCAGAAAAATTAATGGTCTTCTCTTTTATTTCTTGATAAGATAAGGTTGAGTATCTATAAAGTAATGTGGTAACTAATTTTTCTTCAGCTTTTTTATCATAGTCAACTAAAGTAACATAATTTTGATTATAAGGGCTAGACGTTCCTAAAAGTTCTTTTACATTAGCTGTTAAAATTTCTTCGGTTTTAATAAGATAATCATTTTGATTGGCATATTTAATCAAAGTTGGTGTTTCGTCAAGCGCAACTTTTTTTATAACTTCCCCTATTTGTTTCATTTCATCCAATGGATGGCTTAACAATTTAGTTATGGTATGTTCTAAAGCTCGAGCATTGATTGTAATGCTAAGATTAGTTTGAGTGGCGGTAGTTAACAGATAACGACACACATCGCAGGTTTTACTTTTTATCATTGTGTTATATTGCAAATCACTGATACCCTCTTCTTTTGGAAATACTTGTCTAAAAAATTCAGATATTTTTTTGTGAAATATTTCATATTGGTTAAAAATATAATCGCTAGTTTCGGTGTATATTTGTAAAAGATTTGGATCAAGTTTTAATTTTTCTGGTATATAATAGGTATCTTTGTTAAATATTTGATAACGCGTTGATTTTTCTGTGAACGAAGCCAATCTATTATCTTCTATAACTTTGGTGGCAAGTATTGATACATTTTCTATGGCGATAGATAAAACAGCGTGTTCGGCAACTGAAGAATGACCATAGCCGACTACTCATTTTTCATGAAATTCTTGTGATTTAGTTTCAGTTAATTCCCTGGCGATATCTTTAAAAGAATCAGCGCAACGAGAACACTTAGCAAAAGTTACGGCTTTTACTTCAGGAGATAAATCTTTTAAAAGATATATATTTAATTCATTCATATATATTTTTTAATGATTATTAAAACTATGTCATTCTAAATAAAAATTTAAAAATATACAAGTTTTAAAATTAAAACAGGTTTTGATAGTTTTGTCAAAAGATTTTTATAGTTAAATATATTTACCTAACAAAAAAGCTTCTTTGTCTGGACTCTTTCTACTTACTGCAAATAAAATAAAACCATTTTGTTGAGAAATAACTTTTTGATTGCCATCATAACCAATAGTACTTCCCTTTTTTATGGGTTCAAAATCTTTAAAATATTTTATAAGTTTAAAATTGGTTTTAGTTTTATATATAAAATTAACTTTAGCTATTTTTTGTGATGGTTTTTGGATCATATTGAAACAAGATAAAAATGTATAAATAGCATCAATTGCATTTTGGTTAGATAAATCAGAAATGTGACTACCGCATTCAATACAAATGCTAATTTTTTTATTATTATACATATAATAATCAGTTCCACCTGGTTCCATTTTTACAAAACCGGAAGAAATTATTTTTGTTGGCATTTTTTTAGCAATATCGAAAAATGGTTTTTCACAAATAGTAAATGGTATAGAATCTTTATTTGCAGATGAGTGAATATCTAAAAGAGCCATACTATCATTCAAATATGGTAATATTTCTCTAGACCTTTGATATTCATAAGTTTTTTTAATTTTATTATTAATGAATTTATCTTCTTGAAATAATCTGTTTAAATTAACTTGATATTGCCTTTTGCCTAGCTTAATGGCTTTTAAATTGGCTAGAATAAAATATACTTTGCCTTTTTTTAATTTTAAGTTTGGAATTACTGTTTTAAAAGCTTTGATACCACAAATCTCATTTCCATGAACTCCAGCCATAATAGTTATAGTTGGACCTGGTTTTTTACTATTAATAATGGTAAGTCCAGAAATTGGTTTAATCATGTTATTATTTTAATATTTATTAATAATGAATTTAAGTGCATAGTTTTGAGGTTTTACCCTCAATGCCGGTTTTTATTATAATACATATTGTTTAGTTTAATAAAAAACACCTTTTCAACAAAGGTGTTTTTATGAATATAATTGATTAATTTAACGTAAATTAAATATATGAAAAACTCCCCTTGTTGTATAAAGTGGTTGGTGTAAGTGTCCGAAATTGTTAATATTTAAGTTTTTCATAAAATTAATTATTTTTTATATCGATTTAATATATAATAAACATCTTTGCCAGTATTACCGATTTGAATCACCTTCCCGGCTTGTTCTAAATCTTCAAGTAAACGATAGGCGGTACTATTAGAAACTTTTAATAAACTTTCAGTTTGATTGTTGGTGATAGTTTCGTGTGTAGATAAAAATTCTAAGATTTTTATTTTTCTTCAATCTGATTCTTTTTGTTGAGCGATTTGAGTCGATGATAAATTATTAAAGTTATTACATTTTTGAGTTTCTAATTGTTTTAAGAGTTTAGAATTTTCTTTTTTTAGTTTTAGAATATCTTTTTGATATTTTAAAAACAGCAAAAAGCTAGCTAGAATTAAAATTCAAAAATAAATAGGTTGCATAAAATTGCTTTAAGATTTAGAAAATAATAATTATTTTTTATTGTTTGGACAAAATGGCAATAAAGCCATAACTCTAGCTCTTTTTATGGCTGTGCATAAAGCACGTTGGTGCTTAGCACAAGTATTGGTTTTACGACGAGGTAAAATTTTGTATTGGCTAGAAATAAATTTTTTAAGAGTATCAATATCTTTATAATCAAGATTGACAATTCCCTTTTGGCAGAAATAACATGGTTTAATTAATTTCATTGTATTAGTTTAATTTTATTTAATTGTTAAAAATATTTAATTAATTTTTATTGAGCTTTTTGGATGGCATCGATATCGGCTTGGTAACGTTTAGCAATAGCCATGACATTATCACCATAGAATCTAAAACGAGTATTGGTTGATCCGGAGAAATAAATCATAGCACTTCGTCATTCACCATCGTAAGCTTGGGATTTGGCGCCATAATCACCAACATATAAAGCACAAGCAACAAAAGCATCTTTTATATCTCATGGGTTAGCCGGATTGCGACCAGTAACACTACTAACGCGATTGCGATAAGACATTCAGGTTCTAGGTATAAACTGAGCTGGTCCCATAGCTCCGCCCCAACCTACTTGTTTTCCTTGTTGATACATAGGACAAGAAATTGGTGTGGCTTCTGGATTCATGCCGAGTTCTTTTACAATTTGCAAGAAAGAGTCGTGATCTTTTGGATTCATTATCACTTTGTAACTTTTATTGGGTGGATCAGTTGGACGATTACAAGTGCCAACGTTTTGACCAAGGTTAGTTTCTTGAGTAAGAATGGCTAGGAGTAAAGCTGGTCTAACGCCAACTAATTTTCCGGCTCAGGTGGCAATATCGAGAGCTTCCCCAAAAGTTACTTTGGTTTGAACACCAACGAGGTTATAAATACGGCTACGTAATTCGGCGGCTTTTTTTCGTTGTTCACTGAGTATTTGTTGATAAGTAGCTTCTTTGTTTTTGGTGGCGGTTAATAAGCTATCTTTTTCTTTTTTGGTTCTGTCTAATTCATTTTGTTGAAGAAGCTGAATTTGTAACATATTCTGGGCATCACCTTTCTTGCCATTTAAATTTGTTTTTTGTTCATTTAATTCTTGGTTTAAGGTATGAAGCTCATCGAGTTTCTCATTTATTTTTAAATCAATTAGGTTTAAAGAGTTAACTTCATTAAAATATTCAGATAGTGTGTTGTTGGCTAATATAATTTCAGCATGGCTTTTAGTGGACAACTCATAAAATGATTGAAGAAGTGAACTTAATTCGGTTTTAGTGGTGTTAATATTATTTAGAGTTTGATCAATAGCAATTTCGGTATCTTTAATTTTGCCAGTTAAAGTTGTAATTTGACCTTTAGTTGATTTTATTTGGAGAGATAGTTTATTAGCTTGAGTTTTTAAAGTATTGATGGCACTTTGCAAAGTAGTTTTTTCTTTAGTGGTAGTTTGAAGTTCTTTCTCATATTGAGCAATTTGAGCTTCAATCTCAGCTAATTCTTTTTCCATTTGTTTTCTCTCTTCTTCGCTAGTAGCTTTTACTTCGAAATAACCAATTGGGGCTTGAACTTTATCGGCGAAATGATTGTTGAAAAAGAATAAACTTAAAATAAAACCAACGACAAAAAGATTTTTAGAAAGATTAATAACGAATCGGATTTTTTTGTTTTTCAAAAAATTAAAATATTGTCAGTCAAAATATATTTTATTATTTTTAGAATGATCAAAAATAATATCAATATGTTTTTGTTTTTTAATTCTAAATTCTTTTCAAAACATTAAAAATTATTTAGGTAGTTTATTATTAATGGTTATTCAGATTTGGCCTCTTCAGTTTTAGGAGTAGCAGCAGTTTCAGTTGAAGATTCTTCAGTAGTAGCAGTGATAACTTCTTCTTCGATTTTTTCAGGTTCGTCAAACGATACTACTGGCAAATCAAGTTCTTCTAGTATTTTTATATTTTTGTTTAAAGTGAGATCTTTAACATAAATGGTGTGGCCAAATTCAGTGAATATTGAACAATCAATTTCAATTTGATGGATTAAATCAGATGGTAAAGCTTCGATTTCTATTTCATCTAGATTCAAAATTAAATTACCACCAAGTTTTTCAGCATTGGCAGTATTGACTAAAACTACCGGTACTTTAACTTTAACTTTATCGGTTAAAGATATAGCTAATAGTTCAACATGATTGATTCGATCATGAGTCGGAGTGTATTGAACATTTTGAATTAAAACTTTGTGTAAAGCTTTAGGTTCATCGACTTGTAAATCTATAACGGTTGTATCGCCAGCTTGTTTAAAAACCTTTTCAAAATCTTTAATTGATAATGATATGTTTAAAGGTTTAATCGTTTTGCCATAAATAACAGCTGGGATCATATCCTGATCACGTAATTCAGACACTTTTTTTCCAGTAATTTCTCTGGTTTTTGCCTGTAAAGTTATTGTTTCCATGGGTTTTTCTTAATGTTTATTTTTTAACATATTAGTAGGTATTCTATCATAAAATATACGTTTTTTCAAGTTTTTGGGTATATTCCCTTTTAATGGTTAAAAATGATTTTGTGGACACTACGTCCCAATTCAATGGCGTTGTCTTTTTGTCATAAATTTCGACCAATAATAAAGCCATCTACTCCTTTTGTTAAGCAATCTTTTACTCAATTGATTAAGTTTGGATTGTCCGTTACTTCACCTCCCCTTATGGCAATTGGCAAATTTGGGATTAAAGCGTGTAATTTTGATATATCGAGTAAACCATTGGGGTTATTAATTTTTATCAAATCAGCTCCCAATTCATAGCTTTTACGAAAAGCTAAGGTTAAGTTTTCAACATTTTCGTCAATTTTTCAATTGGGAAGAACAACATAAGATCATAAAATGGCGGCCATATTTAAAGAATGAGCTTTTTCAACCAAATCAGCAAATATTTTTATTTGTTCATTTTCGTATTCGGATCCAAAATAAATTGTATAGCCGATAGCTTTGGCACCTAATTTTTTGGCATATTCTACTGAACAAGTTGTAATAGGTCGATTATCAAAAGTAGATTTTGTATCTAGCTTTACGATTAAAGGCGTTTTATAGTTATGTTGAAAGTAGATTTCAGCAATACCTTTATTTAAAACAATACCGGTTGCATCAATATTTTTAGCTAATTCAAAAATATAACTTGGATTGGATGATTGATATTTAAAAATGTCGGTAGTTTTGCTTGAACCATGATCGTAAGCCAGGATAAAACATTTGTTATTTTTTAAAAAGGGTTGAATAAATTTATTTATCATATTTTTTCTTTTTTAATTTTAAGTTTGTTAAAATGTTTTTTCCACGTTCGATTATTAAAAATGGTCGGAGTTAAAAGATTGGTATTGCCACCAATTTTTTCAATACAATTGCTGGCATTGGCTAAGCCAAATTTTAAGCTGTATTCTATATCTTTGGTTTTTTGATACATTAGTATAAAACCACTAGCTAAAGCATCGCCAGCTCCAGTGGTATCAACCAATTTTATGTGGTGGTAGGTATCGCAATGATAAATAAATTTATTATCGGAAGCTATTAAACCTTTGGATCCTTTACTAACAATGCAAATGCCTTGAACGTATTTATCAATAAATTGAAAAATGGCTTTTTCTTGTGAGTAAGGCAGGCCACTTAAAATACTGGCCTCTTCTAAATTAAGCACAAAACAATCTATATGTTTTAAAATTGATAAATTATTCTTTAGATACAGAAGGTCTTTTTTATTTGGATTGGAACATCATAAAACTTTAGGATGAGTTTTTTTGTAATTAATTAATGTATTTCAATTATCTTTTTTACCATAAAGTGAACCAGTAAAAATAATTTTTGTCTGATGATTTTTAATATCTTTTTGATTGACTTTTAAATTAGCACTGCAGCCTTTGGGATTTTTGATAATTGTGCGTTCAGCATTATTGGAAAGAATAATACAAGAAAAACCAGTTATTTTGTGGTCATCGATTTTGGTAGTGATTTTTTTGATATTTTTTAATGATTTTAAATAATTTTTAATAACCAATTTGTTGACGTCTTTACCGACAATAGTAATGGTATAAGTTTTGTAACCAAAATTTGAAAAAGTGGTAGCAACATTTAAACAACTTCCACCAGTAGTAGTTTCAAAAATATTGCCATCAATTTTTTGGCCCAATGGAAAAGCAATACCTTTTTTGTTGATAAAAGATTTTTCAACAATAATTTTCGAATCAAAACTATTTACAAAAAAATCTAAAGTTGAAGAACCAATGACAATGGCATCAAATTTCATAAAAAATGTTTAAGGGGTTTTAGTATATATATAATAATTTGTCATCATTGTATCTTGTATAATAGCTCCTGGAGTTTGAGTAAAACCAGCAGCTAAAATAGTTGCGTTGTTATCTATAGTGCTTAAAACTATACCTGTAGATGGAACACCTCCCCCTTCTCCACCGGTGGGTCAAGTTGATATACAAGATGCAGCTAAACACATTTGGCTGGTAGCAGTGATAGTATCAGTAGCAGAAATACTGCCAGTGACTTCGAGTTCGTTGGTAGTAGGTGCAGCACCAATACCAACTTTAGCGCCAGTGCCTGTGAAATAAGAATTAACACCACTAATAGTAAGTGGGCCTAGGGCGGCGGTGGATCCTAATGTTAAAGATGGACCAGCCGCGGAACCTTGCACAGTGACTTCGCTAGCAGTTGAATTAACATTAAACATACTAACGTCGGAAGCATTAGTAATTTTAAATGATGATGTTGAATTTGAAGCCGGATTAAAACTAGCCGAATTATTAACATCTAAAGCGCCGTTTAAAGTAAAGGCACCGGTTTTAGTTTGACTGGCCGAGCCAACATTGATGGGAGCTGATATGTTAGCATTGGGTGGTTCGGCAGTAGGTGCGGTTCAACCATGAGTAATATAAGCAAACATCATGATAAGAGCTAGAGCTCAACCACTAACAGCTAATATATTAAGTGAATGTTTTCTTTGTTCCATGTTATTAATTTATTAATCATTTATTAATTTTTTATTATTTAATTATTTTTTCTTTTTAAAACTTTTCGTATAGAATTTTTGATAGTTTGATTGTCGAGGTGATGTTTTTTATATAAATTTTCAGTAGTACCAGTTTCACCAAATAAATCGTTAACAGCAATAAATTCGATGGGTATAGCGTAAGTTTCGGAAAGTAACTGAGCAATAGAGCTACCAAGTCCACCAATTTTTTGATGATCTTCAATAACTACAAAAGCTTTTGATTGTTTAGCAAAATGGATTAAAGTTTCACGATCAAGAGGTTTAATGGTGTGGTTATTGATAACCGAACAAAATATTTTTTCTTTTTCTAATTCGCTGGCAACTTCTAAAGCTGAATAAACAAGGTTGCCATAAGCAATAATAGTAACATCGGTATTGTCTTGTTGGTATAAAATATTGGCTTTACCAATTTCAAATGGAGTATCAGAAGTGGTAAGAGTTTTAGTTTGGCTACGCTGAAGTCGTAAATAGCAAGGTTTATTAATTTGACTGATAGCTAGAGTAGCTTTTTTCGCTTCGATATAATCGCAAGGAGCGATAACAATCATGTTGGGAAGAGTTTGCATGATGGCAATATCTTCTAAACATTGGTGAGTGGCACCGTCGGGTCCAGTATCTAGACCGCTATGACCACCAATGATTTTAACTGGAACATCATTGTAACAGATAGTGGTGCGAATTATTTCTCAATTTCTACCCGGAGAAAAAACTGAAAAAGATAAGATATAAGGAATTTTATTTTGACTGGCTAGACCACTTGCAATGCCAGCCATATTTTGTTCGGCAATACCAACATCGAAAAAACGATTTGGGAATCGATTTTTAAATTTATCCGCGCGCAAACTTTCGGTTAGATCGGCGGATAATACACAAACGTTTTCGTTTTGTTCGCCTAAAATTAATAAACCTTCGCCAAAACCATCACGAGTGGATTTTAAATCACAATCGTTGGAAAATATTTTTTTATTTAATTTTAGCGAAGAATTAATCATAAGTTTTATTTATTTTTTTCTAACTCTTTTAGCATTTTGTTATAAGTTTCTTTGGTAATAACTTTATTGTGTCATTCGGATTTATTTTCAATAAACGGTATTCCCTTGCCGCTAGTGGTGTTGCAGATGATTAAAGTTGGTTCATCATTTATAAATTTAGCTTGATTGATAGCATTAATAATTTCTTTTATACTATGACCATTAATATTAATAACTTTTCAATTGAAGCTCTCGTATTTGGCTTTTAAAGATTCAAGAGGCATGATGGTTTCAGTAGAACCACCAATTTGAATATTATTTCGATCAATTAAACAAACTAGATTATCTAATTTATATTTTCCAGCAAACATAATGGCTTCTCAGATACTCCCCTCTTGTTGTTCACCATCACCCATTAAACAATATACTTGGCAAGGGTTTTTATCGAGTTTGGAAGATAAACACATGCCGATAGCTTGAGATAATCCTTCGCCAACTGGGCCAGAAGCAGTTTCAACGCCCGGTATTTTTCTATTGGGGTGACCTTGTAAAATCGATTCAAAATTTCTAAAAGTTTTTAATAATTCTTTATCAAAAAATCCAGCTTCAGCTAAAGTGATATATAATAGTGGTGCATAGTGACCATTGGAAATTACAACTTTGTCGCGTTTTTCTCACAAAGGATTTTTGGGATTATATTTTAAAATATCGCCAAAATACAAAGCTACGTATTGTTCAACAGCGCTTAATGGTCCAGCAATATGACCGGACTGAGCGTTATAAACTATGTCAATAATTTCTCTTCGAAAAGATTGACATAAATTTTGCATTTCCGGTAAACTCAATTTTTTTGATAAAAGTTTCATTTACTGTGTATTTATTAGGTATATTATAAATAAAAAAGAATAAAAAGTCAACATAAAAAATAGTAAAACAATAGTAATACAATAGTAATGCAGTGGTAAAACAGTAGTAAAAAAAAGAAAAAAATTAATATGAACAAATATTTGTATCCCCACACCAAATTTACTAATAGTTGAATATTTTAAATTATGGGTAACTATAGATATCAATTTAAAAATATTTAGCGTAAATTTGGTGTGGAGCCTGCCTGCCGGTAGGCAGGCGAAGCGGGGTCAAACGTTTACACGACCCCAACAACCCCATCACAACCAACCAAAGGTTGGTGTGAGGGCTCGCCGAACTCATTCAAATGATCCGAAAAATAAATATGGAAGAAAAATATTAAAATAAATGAAATTGAGCTCTCGCAAATAATGCGAAAGCTCAAAATAAAATAGTAAAGAACAGTTTTTTGGCGGTAGCGGGAGAGTGCAGGCCTCTTCCAATTTTGCTTTTAAGAGCAACGTTTTTCCTAGCATTTAAACTACGCTACCATATAATAATAAAGAACAAATTTTTGGAGGTGATGGGCGGACTTAAACCGCCAACCTTCTATTTTTAAAAAATAGTGCTCTGATTGAGCTACATCACCATTTCTAAGTGATAATAAAGAACAAATTTTTGGAGATGACGGGCGGAGTTTTACCGCCAACATCTATTCTGCAGAATAGTGCTCTAAGCGTTGAGCTACGTCATCATTTTAATAATAAATAACCAAAGTACAGAAATCAATATTGATTATTGTATTATCAAGCATCTGAGCCGAAGCTCGCAAGATATATACAGGTTTATGACCATCTTAACCTTCAATTAAAGCTGTTTTTGACAGTGTATATTTTCTGTACCTGGTTATACTTTAGCATATTAAAATATTTTGTCAATGTTAATACTTCTACTCAAAAAAGAGCGATAAATCGCTCTTTTTTCGTTGTTTTTTTGATTAATTCTTTATTGTATTCTTTCGGGTCATTCGGGTTGTTCGGATTTTTTGGGTTGTGTTAACTATTTAATTGTTACTCTAGCACCAGCTTCTTCTAATGTTTTCTTAATAGTATCAGCATCAGCTGAAGCAATATTTTCTTTTACAGCTTTTGGAGCACCATCAACTAAATCTTTAGCTTCTTTTAAGCCAAGACCAGTGATATCTCTAATGGCTTTGATAACTTGAATTTTAGCTTCACCAGCTGATTCAAGAATAACAGACACAGTTGATTTTTCTTCGGTTCCAGCATCAGCAGCACCGCTAGCAGCGCCAACCATAGGAGTAGCTGAAACGCCAAACTTATCTTCTAAAGTTTTGACTAATTCAACGATTTCAACAACTGATAATTCTTCAATCTTTTTAATTAATTCTTCAATTTTTGGATAAATTGTTTTTTCGTTTTCCATGATATTTATTTATATATTATTTTAATTAATCTTAAGCCGATTTTTGACTAATTTGGCTTAAAGCTACGGCCAATTTGTTAATTGGGTATTTAAGAGATCAAACTAATCGAGTATACAAATCGTCTTTGGATTTGATGGATGTAAACATTGATAAAGTTTGTTTGTCAACGACTTCTTTATTTAAAATGGCTCCTAAAATATCAAAATTTTCTTTGTTTTGTTTTTTAAAAGTATTTAAGAAAGTAAGAGCGTTAAACAAATTTTCATCGGAAAATATTAAAGCGGCTTGACCATTAAATCCTTTTTTAAGATTAACGTTTTGGATATTTAATTCTTTAAAAGCAATATCAGCTAATGTTTTTTTGACTAAAGTCATTTTGGAATTAACACCAAAAAGATTATTTCTTAATTTGGATACATCTTTGGTTTTTACTTTGGAAAAAGTAGTGTAAAAGATATAAGGCGAACCATTGATATTTTCTTTAATTTGATCAATCTTTTCTCTTTTTTGTTGTCTAGTTAACATGATTTTTAGTTTATAAAATTAAAAAATCTGTCGTAAACTCCCAACAGATTTTAATATAAAAATTGTCGACCCCTTGTTAGGACTTATTTTATGCCTAATTTCTTGGGAGTTTTGTAAGTTAATATTAGCAAAAAAGATTATCTTTGTCAACTTGATAAATATATACATATATAGTAAGATATGGTTAGTTCTAGAAGAAAAAATAAAAAAAAGAAAGAAAGAGGCAATTATAATGATAAGTTTTATGAGAGTGGATATTATTAGTTCAGAAGCAGCAGATCAATTGACGGAACAGATATTATTATGTTCTCCACCGAGTACAGCAATAATGATTTTGACACTTTTTAATCTTTCGAACATACATCCGGCAACATATAGAGAAAAATTTTCTGATGTTGAGAACAAGAGCGCAGTGTCAACTCAGAAGTTTTTTAGAGCGTATAATAAAGCTTTGTCAGCTATGCTATTTGGAAAAAGTACAAAACATTTATTGGAAGATAGCTGTTTTATAGCGCTTAATGATAAGCTGCATATAACTCCGGGAGGTATTTTAATACCCCCGAAAGATATTACTCATTTTGATTGGGAAAGAAATTGTAATCATTCTTTTCCTTATTATTCTGGAGCGGTTGGAGTATGTCATGACGATGGCATACAAGATCATGAAATAGCCATGGAAGGATTAAAAAAATGGGCAGAGAAAGTGTTTAAAAAACGTTGATAAATAATAAAAATCACTTTGAATTATGTAATAAAATCCAAAGTGACTTTTAAAATATTTTAGTTTATTTTTTTATAAGATTAGTTGAGCAATACAATGGTTAAATTTGTCAACTTGCGACCTATTGACATATTAATATTAAAGTGGTATAATACTATTATATTAAAAGATCAAGAAAAGTTAGCTTTTTAGGCTTTTTTTCATTCCTAAATATATTGCACATTATAAACATATTTTCGCTAACAATAAGCAAATCACTTTGGTTTATTTATTGCTAGCGAAAAATAAAAAATTTGGAGGTTTGAAAATGGATGTTTTAACAAGTATAGGATACGAGGAAGCAAAATATCTCTGCGATAAGGTCAGTGATTTAGATTTGCCTCACTATGATAGTTTTGGAGTGAGTGTTTTGAACCTGCGTGGAGATATAGTGTATGAATTAGGAAAATCGGCACAAAATAAAGCGCGAACTGCTCTGGCATTTCAATGTTCTACTGGGGTTCTCTCAGAAAGACTTGATGAAAAATTCGGAATGTCTCATTATGACTTTTGTAACGATGACTGGGCACAACAGGCATTCAAGTTATTACCTGAGCTTTCTTTTCATCGGGGTGGACTTTTAATACCTGCCCTTGAAGAAGTTGAAAAGTTTTCGCTTGTTAATATTAAAAATTCAAGCTCTGTCCCTGAACTGTGGGACTCAAATTATCACAATTTCGGAGTGAGTATCCAATATTACAAAACAAGCGGGTGCCATTTAGGCGCCATTGGAATACATTCAGGAAACGACTCTGATGAAGAGAAGCTAATTGAGGCCTTATGGTTCTGGTATCGTTCTTTATTAAACGTCTAATAAGACATTAAAAAAATGGCAGGGAGCAAAAAGCTCTCCTGTCATTTTTTAATTAGATTATGGTTTTAAGCTGACGAGCAATATTTAATTCTTCATTAGTTTTGATGGGTAAAATTGGAATATTTTTTATTAAATCAAAATTTTTAATAATAGTTTTTCTGGTAATTTCAAATCCACTACCAATGGAACCTGTAAAACAAATAGCGTCAACTTTATTTAAAATACCAAAATAACTAGCAATGGTTTTTTTGATTTGATAACAAAACATATTAAAAGCTAAAATACATTTTTCATCTTTGTTTTTAACACCAGCCAGTAAATTTAAATAGTTCTTGGTATTAGAAATTCCTAAAATACCAGATTGATGATTCAAAATATTATTTAATTCATCAACAGTATAATTATATTTTTTCATCAAATAAATTAAAACTCCGGGGTCTATATCTCCAGAACGAGTTGACATCATAACGCCGCCTAAAGGTGTAAATCCTAATGAGATATCAATTGCTATTCCCTTTGATATAGCACTAATTGAGCATCCTCCTCCTAAATGACAAATTATTAAATTACAATCTTTTTCTTTTTTCTTTAATATTTTTGAAGCTTCACTTAAAATATATTGATGGGAAATACCATGAAAGCCATAACGTTTGACATTAGCATAAAAATATTTTAAAGGAATTGCAAAATGCTGGCTTTCAATATTAATATTTGCAAAAAATCCAGTATCAAAAACAGCAATGTTTTTAATTTGAGGTTGATGCTTTAAAGCAAGATTGATAAACGATAAATTATATGGATTGTGAAGTGGGGCTAAATCATTGTATTTTTCCAATTTTTTAATATTAGCTTTTGTGATTATTGTTGGTTTGATAAATTCATTTGCACCATGAACAACTCTATGACCAAATGCTTTGATAGATCCAAAAGTATTAGCAGTTTCAATAATTTTATTGAATAAAGCTTCTTGAAGTATTTCACGTTCTTTTCCCTTTTCTTCAATATCAAAAGATTCAGAATTTATTAATTCTAATGTTTGATAGTCAAATATTTTATATTTTAATGATGTTGAGCCAGCGTTAAAAATTACTAACAAATTTTTGTTTGTCATTGTTTTAGTTTATATTTTTTGAAAATTAATTGAGTAATACGATAGTCAAATTAATAATTGATGCAAAAGAAATTCAAGCAAGGTAAGGAATTAATAATAAACCGGAGGTTTTATTAATTTTTGAAAAATTTTTGTAAGTCAAAAATACTAAAGCAATTAAAATTAAAATATCAATAAAAGCTAACAATGGATTATGAACTGAGAAAAATAAGTAAGATCAAAGAAAATTAAAAAATAATTGGGTGCAGAATAACATTATGCCCTTTATATTTCTTTTAGAATTTATTAATATCAAATATAAAGATACGGCCATTAAGAAAAATAATAAAGTTCAAACCGGTGCAAAAATTCAACTAGGTGGATTAAAAAATGGTTTGTTAAGTGATTGATACCAATTATCGATGGATGGAGTGGTAACACTTGATCCAAGAAAAGCCGTAAAAAAACATACAAATAATGATAGCATAAACCAAGCGGTTTTGTTTTTATTCATATTGTATTTTAAATATTTTGATTAATTTAATTATCGGAAAATTCAATTTCAATATCGGCATCGTTTTCTTCGGCGGTTTCAACCGTGGCCACATATTCACTGTTGGTATCGGGTGGAGTGAAAGAACTGTAATCAAGATTTTCATCTGGTTCAGCATTGTTATAAGCATTGGTATTGGCTAAATTGCGAAAACTAGCTTGTTTGTCTTCAAAATAAAGTTTGATACTACCGGTAGCACCATTACGATGTTTAGCAATAATCACTTCGGCGATATTGGTATTTTCAGTGGTTTTACGATAACGATCTTCGCGGTAAAGTAGCATGACTACGTCCGAATCTTGCTCAATTGAATTATGAATAATAATATCATTGGCTAAAAAGTTATGCGTGTCTTGTATTGTAGCGTCATAAACATCTTCATTTCCTAATTTATTGATATTAACAATTTCATCTCAATATATATCAGAATTGATTAGATTATTAATTTCGTGATTATTAAGATATGTAAGCCGACTTAATCTTTCTCTACTCAGGCCAGATTTAAAAAGAGTACTTCCACAATAAGCGGTATTCATTGATCTTGAAATATCTCTTCATGATATTCCTGCATATTCTTTGGCTGGAGTAATAATATAACTTCATATTTCTCTTGGAATGATATCGAGGTTTGGATTTGATTTTAAATTATTTAAGATCGTAAGTGCTCTAGGTATAATACTGCCTCGTTTTCCATAACAACCAATGTTTGTCAAAAAATTAATTTGATTATTTTTGCCTTGTATTACTAAATGATAACAGATTCGATAATTATTTTTTTTATTTTCTCGTATTTGAGTTTGAATACCAAAACGTAGCATTAAATGTTGCAATTGTTCTATTAATATATAACTAGTAGAAGCGTAATATATTGATATGTTGTTTTTTGATATAGAGATATTACCATCGGTAGCAAAGAGATGTTTAATAAATAATGATATTTGATCATTGGATAATGAGAAAATTATTTCCGGAATTATTTTATCATAAGAATGCACTGGTTGTATATTTAATTCCTTAAATCAATTAGTAATAGGATGTTTTTTGTTGTGAGTTAAATGATAAGGTGATGGTAAATAAGCGTGGAATCAATTTTTTTGTTGGACAATTCTCGGCTCAATATCAAATAATTTTTTAGTGCATTGGTTTACAATGTTAATATTTTCTGTATCGGCACTGGTATAATGAATTGGTTGATTGGGCAAAACACAGCCATCGCCTAATAAATGAGCCAGTAATATTAATTCTTCTTTTTTTATAGTATTTATATAATTAGTTGTTATTTGTCTAGGAATTGCTATTTTGTCACCAACTTTTAATTTATCAAGTGCGTATCAATCATCCAATTTTTTAAAAGGGTGATTGCTTGAAGCTTTTATTTTTCTGCCACTTCTAAGGACTAATTCGTATATTTGCTTTTTTCCACTATAAAAAGCTTTTATCAAAGGTTTTTTAGTAATATTATAATTATCATCCATGGTATATACCATAATTGGATCTTGTTTCTCTCTTTCAGCTAATGTTTTTATAGTTGTAAACTTGCCACTATTTATATCAAATATTTTTGTATCTCCAGTTACACATCCAGTTTCACGTAAATCAGAAAGTTTGGGCACTGGTGGAATTCGTTGTTCAACGCTTCGAGATAATTGAGATAAAGCTAGAACTGGTACGTTTAATTCTCTAGCGATGATTTTTATAGCTTTTGAAATTTCGGTATATTGTTGGACTGGATTATTAAAATTAGAAGTAGAGCCAATTAATTGTAAATAATCAATAATAATTAAATCTAATCCATGTTCAGCCATTAACCTTCTGGCTTTGGTGCGGATTTGAAGAGCCGTAAGACCAGGAGTATCATCGATATATATTTTAGCTTCGGATAATCTGGCTAAAGCGTCATGAAGCAAGGCATAATCATTTAATTCACCATGAGATGATAACATACCGGTGCGAATTTTTCAGAGATCAACATTGGCTTCAGCCGCAATAAAACGATCAACTAATTGATCGGCGGACATTTCCAAGCTAAAAATAGCTACTTTATTGCCATTTAAAGCAGTTTGGCGGGCAATATCCAAAGCTAAAGATGATTTACCAATGGATGGTCTAGCACCCAAAACAATCATATCGGATTTTTGTAACCCACCTAATAAATTATCAAGTTGAGTAAAGCCAGTAGTAATACCACGAAGGCGTCCACCATTTTTTTGAAGCATATCAATTCTTTCAAAAGCATCAACTAAACCAGTTTTAATATCTACAAAATTTTTTTCAATTTTCTTTTTAGCAATTTGAAAAATTAATTGTTCAGCTTGGTCAAGCACAACATCAACATCATCAGTTTCATTCAGACCTAAACGACCAATTTCATAAGAAGCAGCGATTAGGTCACGCAAAATTCTTTTGCGATGAACAATTTGAGCATACTCTTCACAATTGTAACTAGCGGGAGCTTTATTAATGAGTGTAGCTAAGTAACTGGCTCCACCAATTTCATTTATTTGATCTTTTTCTTTAAGACGATTGCTGATAGTCATGACATCGATAGGTTTACCCTTTTCAAATTGTTCGATGATTGTGCTATAAATAATTTTATTTTCATGACGATAAAAATCATCAGCTAATAAAATATCAGCGACGCGAGTGATAGCGTTTTTATCAAGCAAAAGTGTTCCTAATAATGTTTCTTCTAATTCAAGATTTTGAGGTGGTAACTTCCCTTCATTTTCTAAAGTTTTGAATAAACCACTGTAGTCAGTTTCGTTTTTTGATTTGCGATTATATTTATCGGCCATAAAAATTTTTAAATTTTACTGATTGTATAAAAAGTTTGATAATCATTGATTTGGTAACCTGAATTTGTAATTTGTTCGCGAATTTTATCGGCTAATTCAAATTTCTTTTGTTTTTTAAGTATAAAACGTTTTTTAGCTAATAATTTAATTTTTCAAGGAATTTTATCAGTTTTGTGTTTTACAATGTCTAAAGATAAAACCGAATCAAATTCATTTAAAGTTTTAAGAACGGAAACTGGATTGAATGAATAAAGATTTTTATTAATTTCGTTAGTCATATTTCAAAGTATTTCTATAGCTTTGGGAGTATTTAAATCATCGTTTAAAGCATTAATAAAACTTTCATAATAATTGTAAAGGACTTTGTCGTTTAATTTGGTGTTGGTAAATTTTATTTTTCTTAAAAGTTTTAATCATTTTAAGGCTTTAATTTTTTCAGAAAATGCATATAAATTGTTTAAAGCGTTATTAGAAGATTGAATGGCTTCAATTGAAAAATCAGCAGTTTTACGATAATAAGTATTTAAAACAAATAATCTATAAGCTAAAGGATTGATTTTGAGATTGATTAAATCAATAACTCTGACAAAACCACCACTGGATTTTGACATTTTCTCATTGTTTTTTAGAAGAAAGCCAAAATGAACTCAATATTTTGATAATGGTCTTCCAGTGATGGCTTCGGCTTGAGCAATTTCATTGGGATGATGAACAGGAATATGATCGACACCGCCACAATGAATATCAAAATAATTGCCAAGATATTTAAAAGCCATAGCTACACATTCAGTATGTCAGCCGGGAAAACCAATACCCCAAGGCGATTTTCATTCCATTTGTCTTTTCTCGTCTTTAGGTGAAAATTTTCATAAAGCAAAATCAGTTGAATTTTTCTTTTCAAATGCATTTTCAATACGTTCATCACTTTTTAAATCTTCTTTGTTTTGATTAAAGATTGTTTTGTAATTTTCAATTTTTGCGGTATCAAAATAAATACCATCACTGGTTTTATAAGTATAGCCCTTAGTTTCTAATTTTTTAATTACATTGATTTGTTCTTTTATGTGTAAAGAAGCTGGCGCTAAAATATTAGGTTTATTAATATTTAATTGTTTTAAATTTCAAAGAAAATCTTTAGTATAAAAATTAGCAATTTGATAAACGCTTTTATTTTCTCTTTTGGCTTGACGTTCCATTTTGTCTTCACCAGTGTCACTGTCGGAAGTAAGTTGACCAATATCGGTAGTGTTCATTACGTGCTCAACTAAAAATTCATTTTTGATTAAAACTTTTTTAAAAACATCTTCAAATACATAAGTACGTAAATGGCCAAGATGAGTAAAACTGTAGACAGTTGGTCCGCAGGTATACATGCCGATTAAATAGGGTTTATTTACAGGTTTAAAATCCTCGATATTATTACTAAACGAGTTGTATATTTTAATTTGATCCATGATTAAATTAACTTATTCTTTCTTAAATATCAGTAAATTAAAGTTGAGGGTAATATGGCCACACAAAATACAATATAGGAGTCAAAAGGTCGATTAATAAGTGGTAAAGATATGGTATTGGTTTGGTATCAACCCATGATTAATAGTGTTGGCCAGGCAATTAAAGAAATAATGGTATAGATTTTAGTTAAATTGCCAATGTTATGGTTTATTAAAGCATAAAGAGTGTCTTCCAATGAACATAGTAAATTATTGTGATGCTCAATATTATTTCAAACTTTATGGCTATCATTAATTAAATCTAGTAAATAGGGTTTAGCGTTACTGCCCCAAAATTCTTCACCTTTATAGTCAAGGCCGATTAATGAATTTTGTAAGGTTAAAAAAATTCGACGGAAACCAAGTAAATCACGTTTAATGGTTAAAGTTCTATAAATTAATTTCTGATTGTTTTTTAATGGATCCATTTTAAATACTTCATTTTCTATGGAAACAATTTTTTCTTCAATATGTTTGAGCTGACGTTGAGAAAATTCAAGAAGGCATTGAACAATATGATAAAAAGTTTCATAAGTGGTAATGCCTAATAGATTTTCACGTTCAGTTTTATTACAAGTTTCGCATAGCTCGATAAATTCGTTTAAGGGTGTAAAAGTTTTAGAATATCTAATAGTAATAATATAATTTTTGAAGACAATAATATTTAATTCAATTGGTTTGGAAGTTTTTTCAATTTCATCCCAAATGGGAAAATACAAAACGGCGTAGAAGAAATCTTTGTAAAATTCCATTTTGTTGCGATTGGCAGTGATGCGAATTTGATTGACGACTTTTTCAGGAATTTTTAATTCATTTTTTAAAGCGTCAAGCTCGCCATCACTTGGCGAGATTAAATCAATCCAGGCAACTTTATTGCTAATTAATTCTTTCATATTTTGCTTTTAAGATTAATAGTTAAATTTTAGCAATTTTTTATATTTTTGTCAAAATAAATTATGAGCTGGTTATTAACAATATGTTCACAATTAAAAAAACGGTCAAATTTGACCGTTTTTTGATTAAGCAATGGCAGTAATTTTGACTTTAGTTTGAATTTGACGATGACCAATAGCTTTTCGATAGCGAACTTTGTTTTTAAACTTATGGATAGTTACTTTTTTCCCCTTTTTGATTTCTAAAACTTTGCCTTTAACTTGAGCGTTAGCGACAACCGGAGTGCCAACATTAACGTCACCATTATTGTAAGTTAATAAAACTTGATCAAAAGAAATTTCATCATTAACATTAACGTCTTTGATTTTTTCAATTGAAATAGTATCCCCTTCACTGATTATATATTGTTTGCCACCAGTTTTTATAATAGCTTTCATGATATAACTTTTATTTGTTTAACGGTTTATAGGTTAACATATTTAATGCTTTTTTGCAAGAGTTGAGCTATCTTTGACGTTCAAGATCACTCTTGGCGGTTTTTTCGACACAAGCAATTGGATACTGAAAATTACAAGGAATCGATCCTTGATTTTGATCATATTTAACACTAGGCGGGTTAGTAGAGTTGTTAATACTAACTGCTGCCCCTGGTGAAAATATACGATTAGCTCCTTCTTTGCTGCTGGCGGAAGAAAAATTATCACAATTGGCTAAAGATAAAAGTTTGTCGCTGCCAGGAAAAGAGAACCATTGGCTGTATCAAAAAGATTCATAATAATTATTTTCAATATTGCTGATATCGCGAGCATTTTGTTTTAAACTATCATATCATTGATTAGACACACCGCTTATTTTTATGTTAGGTAAAGCGCAAAACTGAGATGCCTTAGCTTGGCCAGCTACCGAGTAAGACGAAGCAAAAAATCGTCAATGAGCACCATCGCAAAAAAAGCCTTTATAACTTAAACCAAGAGTTTTGGTAGTGTTATCGGCCACAGAATTATCAGTGTAAATTTTTGGTAAACGATAAATATATCCTCCATTGCCTAAATCGTCAAGTTTTAATAAAGCTTCGAATTCACCATTATAACCCAGTTTTTTGGCATGAGTATCGCAAATTTTATTAGGACCAAGGCGTTGAAAATCGCCCTTATACAATTGATCGGTTAAAAAAATGATTTTATATTTTGGATTATCTTCAACGGTAACGATGCAATCATAATGAAAATTTATTTGTTGGGTGTTTGTATTTTTTGTATAAATATTACTATATTGATATTTCCCTGCTTTATTGAAAGCAAAAAACTTTTGACCTCACAATCCATAGGGCTGCTCGTTGGGGGC
This sequence comes from Patescibacteria group bacterium, assembly GCA_022709715.1. GTDB lineage: Bacteria > Patescibacteriota > Minisyncoccia > UBA6257 > JAKLIH01 > JAKLIH01. The sequence continues at coordinate 46,061 of JAKLIH010000001.1, forward strand.
GTTGGTTGTTATAAAATCATAATTATGTTCTCAAAGCAAATTTTTATAATAATCATTAAACTCAAAAGCGCTAATATCTTCTTGGCTTTGTTCACTACTTAATTTTCAATTTTTATTATTGTAGTTAAAAATGATCGATGGTGCTCAAAATATACTTTCTTTTTGACGATTATAGGCTGAGGTAATAAAAACTGGTTCATTGGTAAAGGGAGCGTGAGGATACACTAAACAAGGAACATTTATATTAACAACTTCAATTGGTTTGGTTTGGGTAGCACAATAAGTTAAACATTCGCTTTCGTTATCAAACAATTTATGATTATTTTCTTGATAAGTAGTGGAAATTGAATTTTTAGAGTCATAAATATAAATATTATTTATTTTGCTACTCGTAGTTTTTTTATCAGAGCTCGAGTAACTGTAATTAAACGAAATGTTATTCACATAATGCAATGCGCTATTTGAACTATTAGTTAATTGAAAACAGGCTGGTTGGTTATAAATACGACGATCAATAAAGAAGTTTTGTCAGCAAATGTATTTGTTAGTTGTTTTTGATTGGGGGATAGAAATGTTAGTAATAGAAAAACCAAATTCCTTTAAAACATCTTTATAGGAAGCATCGGCCTGAAATAATGTGAGTGGCGGAGGTGGATTAGCATAAATATTATCAAAGGGCTGGATGTATAGATTTGAAAAATTGACATTTTTTGAATTCAAAAAACTAGCTAAACAAAGATAATCTGATTTTTTACAATTAATATTTCATAAATCTTTTTTATAACCCAATGAATTAGTTAATTGATAAGTTTGAAGTCCAGAAATATTAACAGGATTATTTTGTGGAGTGTCATTGTTATTTTTTGTGGTTGTTAAGTCAATATCGTTTGAGCTATCATGAGCAGATATATTTGTGTTTTGAATAGTAGTATCATAACAACCATTTAATTCGTTTATTTTATTTAAAGTTAATTCGCCAACATAACCAGTTGGTTTTAATAAGCCAATGGGTTCTAAAATTTTATTCTTATATTTTAATTGAAATCTCATTACTGCTTGTTTAGTCAAATTTCCGAAATAGCCAGTTACTAATTTTTCGGGATAAATATTTGAAAGTGAAGATAAAAATTCCTGAAGTTTTTTTACTTCATTGTTTTTGTTACCAAATTCTAAATATGCTGAGAAACAATTCTCGCTTTTTATTAAATCGTTATTATCATAATTGTCAACAACTATATTGTTGGTTGGTGCGATTGTATCTGATTGATAAATATCTTGGTTATTTAATCGTCTATCAATAGTTTCTAATAAATCATCAAAAAAACTGGCTAATGTGATAGCTGGTAAAATAATAAATAATATAGAAAAGAATATAATTTTTTTTGTCATATAATAGTTTAATTGTTCTTAATAAAAAATCAAATTATGGATTAATTTGATTTGAAGAATAGCGACATTGATAATCTTCTATAATTTCGGAATCTAATCATGGAGCACAGTTTTGTTTGCAGATTTCAAAAGAATCTTCAAGAGTTGTGGCTTGAAATTCGGCATTGGTTTTAGTTAAAACACATCTACCTTCTTTATAATTACAATTTCAACCACTATAGTTTTGGTATGTTTCTAATGGACTTTGATAGCAAGCTTCAAAACAATTACTATAATTTTCGAATTCTCCAGTTGGGCTTGCATAACATTCTTTTGGTTCGATAACAACAGGTTTGTCATTAACATAAACTATAAAATTTAGACCAGCTAAATATCCAGATCAATATCCATTTCACGATCCGTAATTAGGAAACAAATCATAATCAGTACTAGTCTTTTTTTGACAAGAATAGCGTATTTTGGTGTTTGTTGGATCTGATATTCCAGCTTTAGAACCACATTTTATTCAAGACAAATAATATTCATTCTTATCATTCTCATTAACGGCATATTGTTCGGCAATTCCTTTTTCTATTTGAGCTCAATCAATAACTTTATTAATTAAATCTTCTTTATAGGCTTTTTGTTTTAAATATTGGTTTATGGCTTCAGTGTTGATTTTAAACATGCCATTTTGAGGATCAATGATTAAAAGATTTGATGGTATATTTACTTTTATTTGTTCAATATTATTCATTTGCTCCTCTGAAATATTATTGCTACTCATTCATCCTTCTTTTACATGTTTTGTATAAGCTGCTTTATTCCATTTTTGTTTTGGATCGGCCCATAAGCATTCTTTAGAATCTGCTTTAAAAGTATAAGTATCAGAAATTGGTCGGCATTTTTGACTGCATTCTTCAATAGTCATATTATAAATACCATTAATTCCAGTATTGGAGTCGCCATTTTGATAACGGCCTAATATTAATTTGTGATTTATTTGTGGTTCACAAACGCCATATAATAGATTACAAGAATATAAAACTTTTTTATAACAATCTTTTCAACAAGCATCATTGCTGTTGTAAGTTCCCCGCGAATCTCTTACACATTGGCCAGCGGCACTATTACAATATCACTTGAATCTTAAATCGGGGCAAACTTTTAAGCAATCTTTTTCACTTGTATATTCGGCGTTAGTTTTATCAACGATACATAATCCTGAATAACGATCGCAGGCGTATCCTATCGGCGAGTTATTAATATCAGCAGAGAGGTCGTTTAAAAAAATATTATTTTTATTTGAAAAACTCTTAACAATTAAAAATATAATTGCTATTGAAAATATTATATAAATAATTTTTCTACAATTCTTCGTCTTCATTAGCTTGTTGTTCATCACAATTAAATTTAAATATTAAGGAATTGTTGCTTTCATTTGATTCTTCAATATTATCTTCGGGATCAACAATACAACCGATATAAGTATCAGAATGAATTTTTGGAAGTGTTCTTCCAGTTTCATCTAAAATATCAGTTTTGCGACAATCGAATTCGGATGTTAAAGTAACTGTTTCACCAGCGTCTAGTTTTATAAATATTGGATCGTATGGCCAAACGAAGTGATCAAAATTACCTATTCTTTCTCCAACCGGTAAATGTGGGTAATTGTTGGGAGTTTTTAGCATTTCTTGTATTTGGCGGCTAGAAAAACTTTTTGTTAATTCATCATCAATACGATTACAAACTACTCTTATTGTGTCACCATTGTCAGTAAACCTTTGTTTTCTTACGTTTTCGCCGCCAATATTTCTGACTTCAATTGAAACTTGACGCTTTTTTGATTGAGTATAATATTTAATATTGCCTAATTTAAAATTGCTAATGGTTAAATCAGGATAAAATTCTTTTTTACGTTTGTTGGAAATGGTTGGCTCTGGTTTGATTGGTTCTTCAATACAAAGAGTACGACTAAATTGACTAACACTTAATCTTACCCCATCGCCGCTAAATATATTACCAATTTTATAATCTTGGCTTCTTCAACCCGATGATCACGGTGAATTGTTGGGTTGATGATCTTGATAACCGAAAACAACTTGTACAGCGGTATCATAATTACTACATTGGGTTTTGTCTATGTTAGGATTGGCTCAAGCTACCAAATAATTACTGCAACCAAAAGGTTGATAATACTCGCTGCCAAGATCTAATCCCTCACGTCTGGTAACTGGTTTATTGATAGTTAAATAATCTTTATTATCTAAATCACTGATTGGTGATGTGATTAATTTATCATATTTTTTGTTAGCAATTATCGGCACGCTGAGAAACCGTTCTCAAGATGGTGGTTTGGAATCAGGTTGTATACCATTGCGCCACAAATCCCCACCTACTTGATTATTTTTAACAAATAGATGATATCAATCAAAAGAAATAAATCCACCATCTAAATCACGATAAGGATAAATAGATAATTGAGGAACAACGTTTTTAAATATTGTAGCTTGGGAAGTAAAATATTTTAATTCCTTCGTAGATGGTTCGACTAAATAAAAATTTTTAGGACAATTAATTTTTGATTTGGTAGGAGTGTCATAAGTTAAAAACATTCGCATGTATTGACCAGGTGTTGGGAAATCAACTACTTTAATATTACAGGTAGCCTTACCTATTAAATGAGATACATTGGTTTGCTCGTTAGTAGCATAAAGATTATAATCAAAACTATAGTTGCCAGCTTTTTCAAAAGATGTATATTTTAAATATTCAGATTTGCTAGTTGGTAGATAAAAATCTTGGGGGATATCATAATAATTATTTTTAGGTTTTACACTTACGTCGGAATCGTTAACAATACTTTGTGATTTTGAACAATCTTTACGACAATACATAAAGCTTCGAGTATCGCTTTCTTTGGTGCTACATTTGCCATCACCACAATAGATTGGAGGAATAAATTTAAGAACATCGAGATATCTGTTTATTTTTGCTTCCCCATAAAGAACATAGCAAGCTGATTGAGTTTCAGTACTATAGGGTTTATTGTTTTTGTCCAATAGATTATAATAATTATCATACTTACCATAAGAAAAATCTTTATTAGACCAAGAAGTTGATCAAGAACTGCTTAGTTTAAACCCAGGCGTAATGTTGGCTAATCGATTTTCATTATTATCAAATTGGTATCTAACTCACCATGGCATATTGACAATCGTTATTTTGACGGGATCATTTCTAACAATTTCAAATGGCAGTATTTCACAATCAAGCTGTAAAGGATTTTTAATTAAAGCATCAACTTCGGATTGAGAGATTTTGTTGAGTGATTCAGTCGAACTAGCAATCAATGGTTTAGAAGCAGATTTACAGGCTTCAGCGCATTGGTTTTGAGTGGTATAAACATTTTTGTTGGTTAAACGATTATAAACAGAAGCGTCAACTTCGCCGGATTCTAAGTAAGAACATTGTTTTTGGCTGGTTAAACCACAAACTCAACCAGCTTTACTGTTGATCGATTGTTTATAGGCAATTTTATTAGTATCGCCATCTTTGGCATCACAAAAATTACTACATTCTTCTTTTGTATCATAAATCATAGTATAATCCTGCAAACTATAAGTAGTTTTATTTTTTGTGTATTCATTACCGTCGTTTCAGATATAAATTAATTTATTTTCTATATCTTTACTTTTTGTAATATATTGACACCAGGATGGAAGTGATGGATGGGTTTCACAAAGCCAACCATTTTGTCAATTTTTCTTAGTATATAAATATTTGTCATAAACGGATGTGGTTTTAATAGTTACTTGATTTTCGGTTAATTCAATGTCGTTTTCATTATCAAACGAAAAATTATCTCAATCGACAGTATTATCATTACTCGCGGACTGACCACCAATATTTACTTTACAATTGGAAGTTGAAATTAAACCTTTGTTATCGATCACTTTTAAATTGACAGTATAAATGCCAGTTTTAGAAAATTTAACTTGAAAAGTTTTACTATTGTTATCGCTATCGTTATTTCAGATATATTTATAGGGTGAAGATCCACCTAGTATTTGAGAAATGAATAAAACATTTTGATTGGTATTGGCTTGTGACGGCACAGCTAAACAAAGAGTTTGAAATATAGAAGTGGTATTGGTGGAAGCACTGGCGACCGTTGGGACGTCGCTGTTTTTTAGATTAGCAAAAAAATTGCAAAAAGCTTCTTGGGTTTCGGCATCAGTTTGACCGGTTTGGGAGATATTTAAAGATTTTTGTAAACGTTTTACCGCGTTTTCAGTTTTAGCACCAAAATAGCCAGTTACCAATTTTTCGGGATAAACGCTAGGTATTAATCTTAGAAAAGATTGTAGCAATTTAATATCAAGGGCTGGTGATTCGTCACCTTTTTTAAGAAAAGATTGAAATGGACATCAAGCATATTGATCACAAATTAACTTGGTAGTTTCAGTATCAACAATACCATCGGGTTTCAAGCCATTAATTTCTTTAAAGCGATTGATAGCGGTTTTGGTTAAATTACCATAGTAACCAGTAATCGGACCAGTGTAAAGATTATTAATATATAAAATGGATTGAAGGCGGATGATATTGGCTTTATCGTTGTTAGTTTGAGAACTAATTGATAAATTTTTAAAATTTAAAGGACATTCAGCTTTAGCGATAGCCGGCACAATACAAATACTAATTAAAATGAAAAGTTTGATTATTTTGTTCATTAAACTTTTTAATTTTTAATAAATAATGGTTTAAAAAGTATTTTCAGGAACAACTAATGGGCAATAAATTCAAAAATAATTACTAGCCGTAGGCGGATTATAAATGTAATTTTGGAATCTTTCATCATTCATATCGGGTAAATCTCAAACACTAGCTTTTACTTGAGTTTCATTGTATTTTGATTCGGTATAACCATAGCATTTAGCTATATAACCAGATCAATAAGGAGTATTTTGACCACTGCTTCAGAATATTTCTGAATATGGCTCTCACTTTATATGTTCTGGCTTTAAATCTTTATGAAAAATTGTATATTGAAACACACCAAGTTTAGGAATTTCTGGTTTGCATTGATAGCATAGGGTTCGTATTTTTTTGGTAAAGGATTTTTGTTCATCGTTTTGCGATCAATAAACTATAACATCAACTTCCCTTTCATTGGTTTGGCATTGATAATCAAAAGCAATACTTTTTACATTTTTTCTATAATCTTCATCTTGACAAGCGTTGATATCACCAACGTTTACTGTTTGACCGTTGATATTGATGGTAATATTGGTGGCATCTTCGTAGCTTGAGTTTACAAAGCTAAATATCATTTTTCTAATATCAGTTTTTTCTGGGGTTGAATCCATTGAAGCTGAATTAATTCATAATGAACTAACGTTTGAACAATGAGTTTTGATTTTAACAGTCGGCAAGGTTGAATCAGTAGTTGGTGGATTGTTATCGATAAGATTATCGGAATTGTCATCAGGTGTTGGCGTTGGTTCTAAAATTTCATCTTCAGTTTGAGCATCAATATTTATTTCTAGATCGGAATTAGAATCATCAATTATATTATTATTTTGATCAGTATCAAGACATTCATTTAAACTATTTAATTTATTTAAAGTATACTTGCCAACATAGCCAGTGCCATATTTTAATCCAGCTGGGGCTAACACTTCACTTTTAAATTTATTTTGGAAACGAATAACCGCTTGTTTGGTTAAGTTTCCAAAATAGCCAGTCACCAATTTTTCAGGATAAATATCGGAGAATTGTGATAATAATTTTTGGAGTTCGGATACATCATTGTTACGATCACCAAATTCGAGTTCATTTATAAAACAAAACCCAGATGGATTAAAAGTGGCATTAACAGTTTGGTCGGTGTTATCAATTTCGTTAGTGGGGTTATTGTTTAGATTGGTATTGTTAATAAGATTTCTAATTCGTGATAATAAATCATCAAAAAAACTTGCCATAGCGATACGCGGGGCTATTAATAAAATAATTAATAAAATAAATAATATTTTTTTAGGCATAGTTTAAATGATTATTTTTTAGTCAAGATAATTAATAATCGCTTTTACCACATTGAGATTTGCAATCGTCGGCTGAATCATATCAACAAGTTTGATCGGTTTTAACTTGGGCATTAGTGCAAGGTATGCATTGAGATCCAAAAGCACATTTATATTTGCCAGATAAAGCGTTATCATGTAGTTCCTGAGCTTTCTTTAAAATTGGAGCTAAAGGATTAAATGGAGTTTGAGGAGTTGATTCTTGAGGTTCAAAATCTTGGGGTGTATCGGATTTTTCAGTTTTTCTTTGGATCTCTGGTTTGGCTTGTTCAGCTCAACAATAATCTAAACAATTTCAATAGCTATCAAATTGGCATCATTCTTTTGGATCGCAAGGTACACAACCTTCGGTGTTTGAACATTTATGACGAGTATAAGTATATATTATATTGTTGGAGGATGATTGTTGAGTGGTTGTTTTGTTTTGATTGCTAGATGTGTCTGTGTTGTTTGAAGCATTGGTATTATTTTGGTTTTGCAATTGTTCAGCATAATTTAATTTACTTTGATATTCGGTTGGTGAGTATTTTATATATTTAATGTTACCATCGGGCATTAATTTTAAATTTCTCATTGTAGCTGGTTCACTCGAAAGTGATTTAGGACTAAAATTACCAAGTAATGTTTGTTTTGAATAATAAGGATGACAGGATTTAAAATCATCTCAAGTTAAATCAAAATTGATATAATCGGAATCGCTAAGCTTTTGTTTTCGATATTTTCATTCGGCATCTATATAAATGCGGTTAGGGTCAAAATAACTGCCAATATGGTTGCAATCAGGGTAATAAAAAGGTCCTTGGTAGTAATAACAGGGTTGATTGTTAGAATCTTTAAGAATATAACTGCCATGAACACATTGGCCAGTATACATATTATAATAGTGAGTTTTATAATAATTATAAGTATTGGAATCGGGATGGAACCCTTTTTGAGCGTAAGTTTTATATTTTGATTGATCGTCTTTGGCTATTGTCATGGCTTCGTCATAGGAAAAACAAGAATAGTCGCCAATTAATTTAGCTGTAAGGTTTATGGTTAATGGGTATTTTTGAGCATTTAAACTGGTAAAGTTATTCCAATTTTTGCTAATATATTTTTCAACATCAGTTGGTTCTTGGTAAGTGGAATTTTGATCAGTTGAATCATCTTGATCATTTTCACCGGGGTCAACATCAATTGGTAAATCAATATCGTCGTCAGAATCATCAATGTCATCAGTACTACTTCCTATTTTAACGCTGCAATTAGTTGTAAGTATTTCACCTTTTGAATCGATAACTTTTAAATTAACAGTTTTAGCCCCAGAACTCGTAAAAGAAATTTCAAAAGTTTTTTGATTGTTGGTAGCTTTATTATTTCAAATATATTTAAATGGTGAGTTTTGATTACCAATAATTTGAGATATAAAAGTAACAGTTTCGTTTATATCGGCTTGTTTGGTAGATGCCACACAAACAACTTTGGATATGGGCGAAGTGTTGTCTTGATTATCTTTGGAGTCAGTATCGGTGATACCAAAATTAGCAAAAAAATTACAAAAAGTTTCTCGGGTAGATTCATCGATTTTACCAGTTTGAGAAATGTTTAAAGATTTTTGTAAACGTTTGACGGCATTTTCAGTTTTAGTTCCAAAATAGCCAGTTACTAATTTTTCTGGATAAATGTTGGGTATTAATTTTAAAAAGTATTGAATAAATTTAATTTCTTTTTTGGGCGATTCACTACCATTTTGGAGAAAAGATTGAAATGGACAAAGCGTATAATTATCACATAAAATATTAACGGTACTGTTGTCAACTACCCCGTTAGCTGATAAATTGTAACTTTTTTTGAATTTATTGATGGCGGTTTTGGTTAAGTTGCCATAGTAGCCAGTGATAGGACCATCATAAAGATTATTAATATATAAAATGGATTGAAGACGAATAATGTTGGGAATGTCATCAGGTATTTGAGTATCAATTGAAAGATTATCGATAGATTCTAAAGGACAAGCCGCTTGTAAGTAACCGGCCGATAGAAATAAAGATAAAATTGTAAAAATAATGATTTTTTTAATAAACATTTTAAATATTATTTAAAAAGATTTGTAATGATCAGACAAAACAAAATCCAGAAATAATAAAATTAGCAATTAATACGAAATTGTATAATGACTCAAAATTAATTTTCAATTGTTTAGCAAAATAAATATTAAGTCCAAAAATGAATCATATCACAGCCAAAATATATAAAAGATTATATTTATTACCAACAAAATCGCCAAAATTGTAAATGAAATGCAAAATTAAAGGTGTTAAATGACTATTTTGGAAAAATAAAAACAATAATAAAAAAGTAGTGATAAAATTTATAACGATGGATAATTTTGTAAATATGGAATAATTTTTCATTGAATTTGTCTAGATGATATTGAATCTATTTTACATAATATTTTGAAAAATATCAAGTTTTTCAGGAACTAGCCCCTGCCTACCGGCAGGCAGGCCCACACTCAGAAAAGTTTCTGAGCGGCCATCAATCTTTTAAGGATAAACATTCTATTCAAAGCACAAGTTGTAAAATAAACTTCATCGTTCCTCAGTTAAAAATAGAATTTTTAACCTTAAACTTTCTGGATAAAGTGGAGGCTTGGCCCCCACACTCAGAAAAGTTTCTGAGCGGCCATCAATCTTTTAAGGATAAACATTCTATTCAAAGCACAAGTTGTAAAA
>JAKLIH010000001.1:56331-154027 GCA_022709715.1 Patescibacteria group bacterium
TAAACTTCATCGTTCCTCAGTTAAAAATAGAATTTTTAACCTTAAACTTTCTGAGTGTGGGGGTTGTTTTAAATTAAATATTTGATATAATGAAATTAGAACCTATTTAAAAATAACTATTTAGGAGGGATTATGAATAGATTTTGGCAAGCAATTTTTATGATAGCATTGATCGTTTTGACAATTGTAATAGGCGAAATGTTTTATAAAACATTTCGAGATGTTTTTGGAACGGCTGTTGTTTCTTGCCTGGTCTTTCTATGTGGATCATTTTTGATTTTCGAAAGGAAAGATCCAAAATGAAAAAGAGGGATATATTATTCCCTCTTTTCTTATTTGAATTAAAGAATAGTAATACAATGGTAAAGCAATAGTAAAGAATGGTAAAACGGTAGTAAAACAATTGTAAAACAGTTGTAAGACAATTGTAAAGAGAAAGGAGAAAATAGTAATTGGTAATTAGTAAAAAGTAATATGAAGAGTAAAAAGTAAGTAGTAAGTAGTAAGTAGTAATATGAAGAGTAAATGGTAAATAGTAAGAAGTAAAAAGTAATACAATAGAAAAACCCACCACAACCAACCGGAGGTTGGTGTGGGCCTGCCTGCCGGTAGGCAGGGGCTAGCAATGGTAAAACAATTGTAAAGAACAGTAAAGAGTAAATAAATAATTACCAATCATTACTTGTTAATTATTTTTTGCTTTTGAACATTGGATATTGGAATTTGAAGCTTGAAAAACCGCGTTGGCGGTTTTTTGTAGCCCCGCACCACTTTTATATTTTATAAAAGTGGTGCGGGGCTCGTTTTTGTTACCAAAAGTTTTATTAAAAAATTTTGACAAAAATGTCGTAGCCCTAAGGAGAATCCGCTAGTCCCCACATTAAGTTTGCTGTTAATGGGTTATGAGAAATTAAACATTAATCTTGGCATTGAAGAAAACTAAATCTAGCGCAAACTTAGTGTTGGGGGGTACTCCTCGCGAAGCGTTACATAAATTATTGTGGCTAGTTGGTTTTAATTAACAGGCAGAAATGTCGTAGCCCTAAGGAGAATCGAACTCCTATTACCAGATTGAAAATCTGATGTCCTAACCATTAGACGATAGGGCCAGAAAATTAAATCAAAAATCAAAAATCAAAGGTCAAATCCATAAATCAAAAATTAAAAACGGTAAAAAAAATTGTAAAACCCCCTCTTTTAAGAACCATTTATGATTCAAAAAATTGGAGTGTTTTAACTAAAATTTTTTGATTTAAAATAATTGGTTTGTACTGATAATACTATTTGCATCGTTTCGATGCTATGGTCTCTAAAAGAGGGGGTAAAAATTGAGAGCAAAATAACTATTCCTTTTCTTTAAAAAAGTTTAAAAAAGATGATAGTTAAAAGTGTAAGGACGTTACTTTGCTTTTGACCATGAATATATTACCATATTTTTTGAAAAAATCAATATAAAAACTGTTCTTGTAATTTGAGCTGTTTTAATGTATAATAAAAATAATAAAAAAATAAATAAATATGAAAATTTTATCAATCGAAACATCTTGCGATGATACAGCCATAGCCATTGTTGAGTGTCAAAATGATTTTGAAAATTTATCGACCAAAATATTGGCAAATGTTATATCTAGTCAAACAAAATTGCATGCTAAATCAGGTGGAATCATACCCAATTTAGCCGCTCGAGAACATGAAAAAAATCTCATACCCGTTTTTAAAGAAGCGTTAAAATTGGCTAAAATTAAAGAGAGCGATTTAAAGAAAAAAATCGATTTAATTGTAACCACCAAAGGGCCGGGACTCCAACCTTCATTATTAATGGGTTTAAACTTTGCTAAAACATTATCTTATATTTTAAATAAACCGATTGTTGGCACCAATCATTTGCTTGGTCATATTTTTTCTAACTTTGTAAGAAACGATGAAGAGTTTAAAAATAATATCAAGTTGCCACTAGTAGTTTTATTAGTTTCAGGTGGTCACACTCAACTATATAAAATAACCAATTGAAATAACATCGAACTTATGGGCGAAACTTTAGATGATGCTAGTGGTGAATGTTTTGATAAAATTGCAAAAACTTTAAAACTTGGCTACCCGGGTGGAGTTTTTATTTCAAAAATCGCTGAAAATTTTAGAAATAAAAATAAAAATTATAAATTGGAATTTAATTTGCCCAAACCATTGATAAACTCTAAAGATTATAATTTTAGTTTTTCGGGCTTAAAAACGGCTGTGCTCTATTTAACTCAAAAATTAAAAAAAGATAAAAAATATAATAAAAAAACTGTTGAAAAAATTTGTTTCGAAACCGAAGAAGTTATAACTGATGTTCTAGTTAAAAAAACTTTGAAACTGGCCGAAAGTATCAATGCTAAAACAATTATGATATCTGGCGGAGTATCGGCTAACAAAAGATTGCGATCAAAGTTTGTAGAAAAAATTAACAATCAATTTGATTTTCTCTGCCCCGATAGACTAATGTCAACTGATAATGCCGTTATGATAGCCGTTGCTGGCTACTATGAATATCTAAAAAATAAACAAGACGATTGTTTATTATTAGAGGTTGATTCAAATGGAAAAATAGAGTAATTAGTAATACAATAGTAAAATAATAGTAAGACGATGGTAATACAGTAGTAATACAATAGTAAAGACAATAGAAAAACAATGGTAAAACGGCAGTAAGACGATGGTAATACAATATTAAAATATAAAAAAATATTAAAATATTTCAATAATATGAATTTATATGATTTAAACGTTTATAAATTGTCTCGAGAATTATCAAAATGCGCTTGAAGTGTTTATACAACTTTTGATTATAATACAAAACATATTATGGGAGATCAATTTATAAGATCAATAGATTCGATAACGGCAAATATCGCAGAAGGATTTGGAAGATTTCATTTTTTAGATAGAAGAAAATTTTACTACAATGCAAGAGGATCACTATTAGAAGCTATAACATGATTAGATTTATTATATGAAAGAAATTTGGTAGATAAAGATTTTTATGATAAAATAAACTTGCTATTAACTGATTTGCAAATACGTCTTAATAATTTTATACAACAAACGACTAATCAAAACAATCAATGTTAAATTATATTACAATTGTTTTACAATGGTCTTTCTACTGTCTTACAATTATCTTACATTTATCTTACATTTATATTAATACATTAAATTCTATACTATGGAAAAAATAAATATTGAAGATTTTTCAAAAATTGAAATAAAAATCGGTAAGATTGTAGAAGCGGAAAAAATTGAACAGAGTAATAAACTTTTAAAATTAAAAGTCGATTTTGGCAATGACGATATAAGACAAGTTTTATCCGGTATTGCTAAATACTACGGCGTTGAAGATATTTTAAATAAAAAATTTGCATTTGTAACAAATTTGGAACCAAGAAAAATGCTTGAATATGAAAGTCAGGCCATGATTTTAGCTAGTCACGATGAAGCTACTAATACCGTGAGCATTTTAATACCCGATAAAGATGTCGAAGCTGGATCAAAAGTAAACTAATTAAAAATATCGCCATTTGGCGATATTTTTAATTAAATCTTTTTTCGATTTCTTGAACAATTTGTTGGTGAATGGCTTCAATTGGTTGCAAGGCATCAACTTTAAATCATTTATCTTTAAATTTGTTGGCTAAGTATTGATAACCATCATAAGCTCTTTGATAAAAACTAAATTCTTTTTCATCAAAATGGTTGACCTTTTCATTAGAACGATTTAAAAGTCGTTCCTTTAAAATTTTTTCATATTTGTCCATTTCGATATCTAAAAAAATAATTAGATCGGGCATAATATCTTGCACAGCTAGATAACAAGCATCTTCGATACGTTTTAAATCTTGTTGAAAAGCAAAACCTTGATAAACAATAGTTGTGGTTCAAGCTCGATCTTGAATTAAAAAGATATCCTTGCCTAAATTAGGTATAACATGTTTTTTATAAATATCGGATCTACAAGCATTAAACATAAACGATTGAGTAATGGGGTCAATGGGTTCATCGTTAAATAATAAAATTTCTCTTAATTTTTGACCTAATTTTGTTTGACCGGGCTCTTTGATAAGTAAAAAATCTTTTTGATGGTTGGCAAAATATTCTTTTAATAAATTAATTTGAGTACTTTTGCCACAACATTCCATTCCTTCTAGGATAATAAGTTTACTTTTAGCCATATTAGTAATTTATTCGGTAATATTAATAACTTCTTCATTTGCAGATTCATTGGTTGTTTCTGAATCGCTTAAATCAATTTTTTCATAAGGCATTAATATTTCAAAATTTCCAGCATAATATGGAGCGATTTGATATTCGTTAAAATAAAATATTATACCTTTATCGTTTAAAGCAAAAGTTTTATAATTATCTTTTTTAGGATCAAATCCTTCCATAAAAAATTTATAATCTTGCTTTTGAGATGTAAAATGGTTAATGGCGTATTCAGAAATACTTTTAAGCATTGTTTCGTTAACGATAACATCTTCAAAAGCAACTTCGACTTGTTTTGATACTTCAAAATTTTTAGTTCAAATTAAATGACTAGGATGAGCTCCACCGGTATAAGCTTCACTAGCAAATTTTAAACTTAAAATATCATCTTGATTAAAAATAGTTTCGTAACTAATGATTAAAGTGGTTTTAGCGCTATTGGGTGATGGTATTTTGACATCTTCTTTAAATTCATTAATTTGCTTTTCAATGTTTGAGAAAATATTGTCATCGATAGTTTGATTTTGAGTAATTGGATAGTGAACATCAATTGTATAATTATCTTTGTCTTCAGAAATAATTTTATCAGTAATGGCTGTAATAACATTGTTAGGGGTAGTGCTGGTTGTGGTAGTAGTTGGTGTATTAGTTTTTATGGCTAAATAATTTTTTAATTGGGTTTGAGTTTTGAAAATATAAATACCCAAAATAATAATTACAATTAAAAATAAAGATAAAAATATTTTTTTCATGATTTGAGTTTAAAAGAATTAACGTATTAATCGTAACAATTTTTATAACTAAAAACAACCCCCTCTTTTAAAACTATGACTTTAAAAGAGGGGGTTGTTTTATGGTGGGTGGCTGATGGGATTCGAACCCACGACTTCCTGTGCCACAGACAGGCGCTCTACCGCTGAACTACAGCCACCAAAAATTAAATCAAATCTCAAAAATCAAAAGTCAAATCTATAAATCAAAACTTTTTAAATTAAATACAAAAACAATGTTCTAACAGACTAATGCACTACATAAAATTCCCACTCACAATCAAATTTGTATTTAATATTTTGTATTAATTTTTGACTTTTAAGTTACTATAATAATAGCAAAGAAAAGGTAAATAGTAAATAGGAATAATGCGTCCGGCGGCAAATGAAATTTGCCGCCGGTAATTTTTCCTATAGTTTCAGAAAATGTTATTTAGTTCTTCAAACTATCGATTTTCTTTTGAATTTGACGATCTTCTAGTTTCTTTAAGAATTTTTTACCATTTTCATTTTTTGTAACATAAGCTCAAGTGGCACCAGTAATCAAGATACTTAAACCAGTAATAATCATACCTGTTTCCATTGGGCCAGTAGCAATTGTAGAGGCACCTAAAACATAGCTATAAGTAATAGTAGCTGTATCGCTAACGGTTGTGACATCGTCAGCTTTAGCTTCAGCTGTATTAGTTATGGTGTAATATGTACCTGTTTGATTAGCAATGGCTTGGAAAGTAATAATTTTTTTATCACCAGGTTTAAATGTACCAAGATTGATACCAACACTAGCAATACCATCAACATTTTGAACACTATCAATCTTTGTGGTATTAGCATAATAGCTTAATGGAGCTGGTAAACGATCTATAACAATAGTGTTATTAGCATATTTGGATGAATGAATATTTGAAACCAATAAATAGAATTCAATAACATCACCTTGTTTAGCATTAATAACTTTGCTATAAGTGCGATCACCATTTGATAAGTTTCTAGCTAATTTAGTAATAGCTAAAACTTGATCGGTTTGTTGGTCTAAAACATTTACAACCACTGTATCGGAAACAGTTGAACCGTTTGTGCCGTTACAAGTAATTGTATAAGTAGTAGTGCTGGTTGGGGCTACAGTTTCATTACCGTAGGTTGATTTAGAACCACTTCAACCATTTGAGGCATAACATGAATTAACACTGTTAGATGTTCAAGTAAGAACTGATGTTTGACCTCTATATATAGTAGAAGGATAAACTGATAAATCAACTGATGGATTAATATCTCTAACTGTAACGGTAACGGTATCAGAAGCCGAAGTGTATTCATTGTAACAAGTTATTGTGTAAACAGTTGTTACTGAAGGAGTTGTGACTTCACTACCATAAATTGATTTAGAACCACTTCAACCGTTTGAGGCAACACAATAGGTAGCACCACTTGATGTTCAAGTAAGAACCGATGTTTGACCTCTATCAATAATAGTTGGATTAGCACTTAAATCAACGGTAATATTTTTCTTAGCACAAGCGTTGTTACAAGTAGCTAAATCGGTATACAAACCATTGCTATCTTGAACACATTGACCAGTTGTTTGATTACAAGAATATTTGGTAACTGGTTTTTGACAAGCATAAAAACATTCTGTGTAAGAAGCATATTGACCTAAAGATGAAGCATTACATTGATAAGTTGATTGGTTACAATCATATCTTGGTAATGGAGTTTCAGCAATACATTCAGCTGCACAAGCACTGTAGGAATTATATTCACCTAAGCTAGAAACGTTACAAGCAAAAGTTATACGATTGCAAGCATAACGATTAGTAGGTGGAGTATAATTACATTCAGCTTGGCATTCACCTAATGTAGTGTATCTACCAAAAGATGAAGCGTTACATTGATAAGTTGATTGATTACATTCATAACGAGTAGTAGGTGGATTATAATTACATTCAGCTTGACATGCGCTTAATGTAGTGTATCTACCAAAAGATGAAGTATCACATTGGTAAGTTGATTGATTACATTCAAAGCGTGTAGTAGGTGGATTATAATTACATTCGGCTTGACATGCACTTAATGTAGTGTATCTACCAAAAGATGAAGTATTACATTGGTAAGTGGCTTGGTTACATTCAAAACGTGTAACGGGTGGATTGTAAACACAAGCTTCTTTACATTTAGATAATGAAGTGTATTGACCTGAATATGAAGCGTTACATTGATAAGTTGTTTGGTTACAATCATAACGAGTAGCTGGTTGTTCGTCTTCAGTAATACTAATTGAACAAGTAGCTGATTTAGTTTGATTCTTTTCATCAGTTACAGTAACTTTAAAACTTTTAAGACCTTGGGTTGTAAAAGTTTTATAAATAATACGAGATGAACCGCTAACATCACCACTTCAAGAATATGAATAAGGAGATGTACCACCGGTAACTTCAGCATAAATTTTTATTTCTTGATCAGTTTTACCACTAGTTGGAGTTGTATAACAAGCAACACTAATTGGATCAGCTTCTTCTTCAACCGTGAAAGCTCGAGTATTGCTAACGCCTAAGGTTGGATTGTTAGTAGTGTTGTTATATTTTTCTTCAGCATAAACTCAAACTTTACAATATTTATAATTAGCAACTCAAGAAGGAATACTTCAAGAAAGGCTAGTGCTAGAAGTTGTTCAACCAATGGTGTTGTTGTCGTTAGCAAAGTCAATGCTATTACCACAACCGAATCTAACTAAATAAGCACCGGGTGTAGCACCAGTTTTAGTTCAACTTATATTAACAGTTTTATTAGGAACAACATAACCACCTTTAACAGCAGTGTTTCTAGCTGAAGAGCTAGTGTCGCTATCAGTATAACCATTAACAGTAATTGAAGTAATAAAAATAGTACAAGACTTTGTGTTGTTAGGAGAAATATCTGGACAAGCACTAGGATTACCATTTTTATCAGCAATAGTTAAAGCGTTGGCTTGATTGTTATTAACAAAAACCAAGGCGCTTAAAATTACGACCAAAACAATAAACAATTTTTGATAAATATTTAAATTTTTCATATTATTTTTTTGACTCTAAAAATTAAGTTTTAGAGTTTTTATTAATTATTTTATTTATTAAGATTATATCATTTTTATACCTGTGTGTCAATTGATAGTCAACAATGAGAAAAGTTGTTTTCGACTAAAAACAACTCAAATTAACTATCAAGACTATTAGTTTTATATACGTATATTATACCATTTTTTATATCTTTTGTCAATACCGTCTGTGGATAACTTTTTAGCTTAGTATTTTAAAGCATTCCAAAGAGCAATAAGTAAAAATCGTAACAATATCTGTTTGGAGAGAGAGATATTATCACTGATTTTTCTGCCCTTCGAAATGCTTTAAAACACTAAAACTCCATTTACTCAGCAAATTAAAATATTTAATATTTAATTTGCTGAGAGACGGAGGGGAGGAACACTCCCCATGTGGAGATTCAACTCTTTGTCAATATTATCAATCTCCCGATAATACTGAAGAGACTCTGCTTTCTCATGGCTCACGTGTGTTGGTTTTTATGTATAAAACCATTCCCGTGATACAAAAAATTTACCTTTTTACTGGAGGTTATTCGTGAGGCACATCCTGTTTCCGAGGTCTATACCCATGACATTTGTTGCAACAAACACTAAGGACTTTGTACGTTCTATCTCGACCTAGAGAACAATGATTATTGACCGCACAACCGCACGTCAAATGCCGCGATTGTGATTCTATAATCTTCCACCCACGCTCCCAGTCTTCTCTACATACTTCTTCCTCATTGCAATGCACTTGAGAAATATGCATTGCATACGATATCAGGGTTTCATCACGGATCAAAGAAATCCGTGAATCTTGATTCTTCTGCAAAACCTGATCACAAGTATAAATAATCGTACTCAGACTCGACCGATAGGAAGTTGCGCACTCTTCCTGTTCGGCCATTTCTGATAGATTACATAACTGTTTAGCTACGTAATTCAACGTCTCTTGGTCCAGCTCCTGTGTTAAATCTAACTCTTTATCCATTTTTTCACCTTCCTTGCCCTCATTAGGGGATTTGTAAATTTTTCTGCTTTTCAGCAGAGATTATTCTACTAGCAATAATAAAATAATCTCTGCTGAAAACTATGTTTTAAAGAACAATTCCATTTACTCAGCAAATTAAAATATTTAATATTTAATTTGCTAAGAGATGAAGAGATTTTTTAAAGAGAAATCTCGGAAAACTCTGTTTAACTTTATTTGATCTTGATTTATATGGGAAACCAACAAAACCTCGGATCCTACGTTCTGAGTCACCGAATCTCAGTTGTTGGTCTTATAGAGATTTAGAAATCTCTTTAAAAACCTGGAGCGCGTCATCCTCTGAGAACTCAACCCCACGTGGAGTTGAGCAGGCCTTAGGGTGGCCTGCAAATTCGATGCCGGCGACTATCTTGCCGGCAAATGCGTATTGCGATTTGGGATCGCAATATATAGAAACGGTTTTGTAGTGGTTACGATAAACCACTACGATCTTGACACCATCCTCATATGGACGAGATGGGTCAAGAGGATCTTGGGCTCCTATAGCCCAAAACCCCACCTTACCATCAACTGCCTTTCGGCAGTGAAAATAAGAATTTTCTGATTTTGTTTGGGCCTCACGGCCCATTTCAATGATCTCTGTGTCAGGAACAGAGATCATTTCTTCCACAATAGCAGTAACGTCCTGCCATTGTTCTGCTGACACTCGCGGAAAATTTAATTTTCGCGCGAGCGCAGTGATCCCTACTGAGTAGCATAAGGTAGGATTGGTTTTAATGGGGCAGACGCTACTGCCTTTTAAGTCGATCTGCTCAAGAAGAGTAAGATCGATATTTGGCAGTGATTTACCTGCCAATCTCAAGATACCAACAAACGTGTCAGCATCAATGTGAGTGATCTCAACAGCTGCGTTGAGATCGCTGGCCTTTTGAATTCGTCCGTCATTACACGGACTCGGGTTTTTGGAATATTGACCATGATGATCAAAATTCCTCACCCCATCATCCATCCCCGCTTCCAGAGAGAACACGCATCCTCTACCGGATGCTTTTGACCATAATTGATATCTCATTTTTTTCTCCTTTCAGAGAAATTTAAGAAACTTTTTAAAGTTTCTAATGAATTATAGTTCTTTAAGAATTGAAGGGTTTATCCCTACTATAATTCATACCACTTTTCAGTAGCTAAGAAATAATTTTAGATTTTTTTAAAATTAAAACTTAGCTACTGAAAAGATGCTTTTTGTTTTTAAAGAACAATTCCATTTACTCAGCAAATTAAAATATTTAATTTGCTGAGAGATGGAGGGGAGGAACACTCCCCATATGAAGATTTGACTCTTTATCAATATTATCAATCTCCCGATAATATTGAAGAGACTCTGCTTTCTCGCGGCTCCAGTGTGACTTTTTGTTTTAAAACAGAAGTATCCCTGGATACGAAACTGTTTACCCATGCTTTAACCCCCGTGGATTTTAGGGGAACCTCAATTAAGAATAATTGGGGATAAAATATCTTCTAACGCATTGGTTTAATGCGTTTCAAGATATGACAATTCCTCCTCTTCTGTGGGTGTCCAATAACACCCACAAACATTACAGATGAATATCGAATGATCCATTGGATCATCCCTGTCGGATGGTGGGTAATACCCAAAATCCTTATGCCCTGTGTTTTTGCCACAGAGCTCTTGGAACTTCCGTTCCAAGACTTTTTTTTGCTGGAACATTTCGTCCCAGCTTTTTTTCTCTCTTTGAAGTCGCTCTTGCAACTCCAAATTTTCTTTTCTAAGTCCATCTATGACGGACTTTCTGATAATAATCCATCCCATTTTTTTCTCCTTGCCAATTTTTGAAAACTGGCAGCGTATATCTATTATTCCCGATATACAGGGAAATTTATTTTTGCTGTTTTCAGCATATAAAAGTTAAAAGATTTAACTGCTATATGCTGAAAACAATATTTTAAAGAACAATTTACATATTCGCTCACTGATACTAATGCTAATATAGTGGGCGATTAAAACTGGTTTTATTTAAAACCGGCTTTAATCGCCGACCAAAAAGGTGAGTTAATCCTTTTTTCGGCATAAATGTATATAGTTCCCTATAGACATTTAGGTGTGGCCTTGGTTTGAACAATCTTGTTCGCGAACCAAAGAAATACCGATTGTTTGATCGTCTGCTTCAAACAATATGAATATTTTTTTCCACTAGACGAAATTTTTGATTTAAAAATATTTGCGTTTCAACCAAAATAGATAGTAAACAAATAGGTTTTTGCTTGCGAGAGATTGCAAGGCATAAATTTTTAAATCAATAGTTTTTTAAATGTACAAATAAAAAAACTAAAATATAATGAAAAACGGCTCTTTTTGGAGAGAACCGTTTTTATATGAAAATTGATTAAAACATCGCTATAGCTCTCTCCTTCTACAACTTTGTTTTATTGCCTATTAGCTCTCTCCTTCTAACAAGCAAATTGTTATTTTTAGTTTATAAAATCAGTATAACATATTGTTTCTGTTTTGTCAATACCCCTTTGTGGATAACTTTTAAGAATACTGCAAATATAATAGTAAATATTGATTCAAATGTTTTGTTTGTTTATAGATTATAAAACTATTAACCCATTAAATGTTTATAATTTTTTAAAATGAAACTAATTGCCTCCTCTTTAGTTTTTAATTTTCCTTCTTTTTGTTTATTGTAAACACTGTTTAAAATCGTTTTGAAATGGGGCCCGGTTTTAAAACCAAGCTTAAGCAAATCTTTGCCTTCAATTAGTTTTTCCAGCTTATTATAAAAAACATCCATGGCTTTGGCTAATTTAATCAGCTCTAATAATTTTTCAATGTTTAAAGCATTTAGCTGATTCAACGGTTGACGACCCATGTAGTCAGATTCAATGACCATGGACAGATCTTTAATGGTAGCTGGTTTTATTTTATCGGAAAGTTTTTTAACAAATTTTTCCGTAACAGTTTGAACTCCCACTAAAGCATCATGATTTTTTATTAATTGCAAAATGATAGGAATATCTTTTAAAGGAAAATTAATTTGTCGTAAAAAACTTTTTGTAAACGAAGTTGATTCGCTAGCATGACCATAGGCAGTTATTTTTTCACCTTCAATTTTTGTGGTGGTTACTTTGCCGAAATCGTGGCATAAAACGCTCAGCATTAAAATAAGTTGATCAGCTTGTGAAAGTTTTTCTCGATTACAAATTTTTTTAGCATGATCAAGTGACTGAGAGGTATGCTCAAAAACATCGCCCTCGGGATGATATTGTTTGGGCTGTTGAAGATTTATTAAGTTATAAATTTCCGGATGTAATTTTTCTAAGATCTTGAGTTCTTTAGCAATTTTTAATCCTAGACCTGGTTGATTTGATTTTAAAAGCATTTTAGTTCATTCTTCGCCAATGCGAGATGCGCTCAAAAAACGTAAATCAATTTGTTGGCAAAGAGTTTTGGTTTTGGTGTCAATACTAAAACCCAAAATGGAAGCAAAACGCATAGCTCGCAAAACTCTTAATGGATCTTCAGAAAATTTCTTATTGTCAACGTGCTTTAATTTCTTTTCTAAAATATCTTTTAGACCACCGTGTTCATCAATGATTTCGCCTGTAAATGGGTCTAGACCAAGAGCATTGCAAGTAAAATCGCGACGGGACGAAGCAATTTTAAAAGATAGCTTGGGATCAAACTTAGTTTTAAAGTCTGAATGTTTTTCACCAGTTTTTGAATCTTTGCGAGGTAAGGCAATATCAATGTTTGCACCAACTTTATATACACCAAAACTTTTACCAACTAAATTAGGAGTGGTACTTTCATCTTCAGATAGCGTTGATTCTAAAACATCAGGTTTAATATCATAGATCTCAATATCAATATCTTTAAAATCAACTTCGGATTTTTGTCCAAATTTTTTAAGAACTAGATCTCTAACAAAACCGCCAATTAAAATTGGTCGGCCATTTTGTTTTTTAATTAAAGCACAAATATCAAGAACTTTTTGCATGGTTTTTTTATCGGGAACTGAGACGGTTTGATCAATTATTTCTTTGAGAGTTAAAACCGTTATTTTAGGCAAATTGGATTGCTTGGCAATTCTTTTTTGTTCTTTGATAATCATAATCGCTTTTAAGATGATTATTAATTACATTTCAAAATAAGCCTCTTTAGTTATTTGCGATTCTTTTAAATTAAGTTTTTTTATAAACTTTTTTAAATCAATTTGGCTGGCGTTGTCAAAACGCACTTCCACAAAATTTCCTAATTCGACTTTTTTATTGTTTTCTATTTTGGTTACCTGATTGTCAATAGAAAAAATTATATTGTCTAGCTTAAAAAGAATTCTTTCTTTTTTAATTTTTTTAACAATGTTGGGATAAATCTGACTGATAACTTTTTCAGTTTGGTCATCAATATAAAATTCAAATTTCGGTCTTTCCCTAACTTCATCTTTCTTTTTCGGCCCTTTATAGGTAATGATTTTTTTACCACCTTCATTTCTAATTCTTAGAATTTCTCCGGTCATTTTTAAATCTCGATCTTGAGGATTAAAATAGGTATCAGTTTGAATAGTTGAGCTTAAAATTTCAGCTCCGATTTCGCGAAGATAATTGATGTCTAGTGAAGTTTTAAATTTAACCTGTTTTTCACTCATGCCGGATTTTTCGGATTCAATATTTGGATTATATTCATTGTTGATAATTAAATCGGCTTTCTTTTTGGTGGCATCAATATATTTTTCGTGCATGGGTTGCACGACTTGAA
This sequence comes from Patescibacteria group bacterium, assembly GCA_022709715.1. Lineage (GTDB taxonomy): Bacteria > Patescibacteriota > Minisyncoccia > UBA6257 > JAKLIH01 > JAKLIH01. Next base: position 70,173 of record JAKLIH010000001.1, read on the forward strand.
GAAAATATTTAAAAATATCTAGTGGCTTTTGCCCGGTTCTGGTAATGTCTCTTAGCAATCTACGAATAATTCGACCGTGAGCACCAATTTCAACAAAAACTTTTAAGTCACCATAAGATTCTAAACTTTTGTCTAAAACAAATAAGCCTTCAGCGATAATAATTTTTTTAGGAAAAACTTTTTCAGTTGTTAAAGATTCACAGGCCTTCATGTCGTAGATCGGTTTATCAACTGATTCATTATTTTTTAATTTCAATAAATGTTTACCGAACAAATCTAGATTCACGGCTTCGGGTTGATCTCAATTTAATATATGTCCTTGTTTATATTCAGATTGTATAAATTGATTGCCTTTGTAATAATCGTCACAAGAAAAAATGATAGCTTGATCTGGAAAATTATCTTTGATTATTTTTGAAACGGCACTGGTTTTACCAGAAGCTGATCCCCCGGCAATTTGAACAATTAAATTATCTTTAGTATGTTTTAATTTTTCATTTATTAAATTTGTCAGTTCTTTGAGGCCAGATTCAAGAGAATATTCTGGGATTGATAATTTTTCATCAACTTCTTTTTTCTTTTCTTGAGGAATGAAAATGTATCCTTGTGATAAATTTTTATTTTTATATAAACTATTTTCAGTTTGTTCTTCGCCAAATCAATCGGGTATTATAAAATCATTACTTTCATCTTCATCATCAAACTCTACCTCAGCAAGAATTAAACCATTTAATCTACCTTGATACACATCAACTTCAATTGTAAATTTTTGATAAGGAATTTTATAACGAATTTTTTCAATCTTTGACTCTAAAGTTCCGGATCACAATGAATCAAATTGTTTTTTGGAAATTTTTATTTCAATTTCAGTTCGAATTTTGCCATCACCCTTTTTTATAGTTTGAAAATATTCGTTACCATGTTGACGAAGTCTTATTTCGGAGCCATCATCGATAATTGCTAAATAACCTTGTAAAATTTTTTGATGAGGATATTTTAAAAATTTTTCGGGTAAATTTTTAATTAAAAACTTTCTTTCAATTTCTTGATGTTTTTTTGCTTGAGCAATTTTATTATTTTTACTAATTTTTAAATTAATTTGCTTTTTCTGTTTTTTCATAATTATTGAAGTTATAAAATAATTATAATGAATTTGTGGAGCTAAGGAGAATCGAACTCCTGACCTTTACAATGTCCCGATTTTATGGGTTATTTGTGGAGCTAAGGAGAATCGAACTCCTGACCTTTACAATGCGAATGTAACGCTCTACCAACTGAGCTATAGCCCCATAAAATAATTATACCAAAATTTTTTTGAATGCAAAACCCCTGCGATAACTGAATTACCAAACAGGGGTTGTTGAGTTGTCATAGATGTCTCCTTTTTTATTTGTTATTAACTTTGTTAGTTATGACCGCGGTTATAAAATTTTTAATAGCCACAAGAGATTCAACTAACTTTTCAATAGTTTGGTAAGTTATTTTACTACGTGCCACAATATGATAACGAGTAATTGATTTGCCACGATTGCAACATGAAAACTTGCCAACAACAAATACCCACCCATTGTGATCCATCGAGGCCGTATTTCTGATTTTTAGTTCACAGATAAGGCCAATAACTTTTTGTGACAACTCTTCTGATGAACCTATTTTGGTGATAATCATTTTTCACCTCCTTTTTTAAAGTTTTCTAAATAGAATTATAGCATATTTTTATATAAAATAAAACAATACAAATCAAATATGCTAAAATCTAAATGAAACATTGCGGTCAAGTAATTAATAAATCTAAAAATCCCAACGCTGTCTTGCAGCGTTGGGATAAAAAACAAGTAAGTTTTTGTAATTTTAAACACCTCGGGAAATAATATTTGCCGAGGTGTTATCATGAACTACGATAATTTGTGATTTATTGTTTCATCTTTAAATTTTTTAAGATCTTTTTCTGTTATTACTTTGTGGTATTGACCACCAGAACATCGTTGTGCAATTCTCCATAACATTAAATTATTTGTTTCCTTCGTTCTTTTAGGAATGGCTTCTCCTGTCTCAAGTTTCTTTATCAATATTTCAGGATCTACGAATTTATTTTCGGATGGAATATCCGAAAATAATAACTTGAAAAAACGAACAATTTTTTTAATCATTATATTATCCTTTCTTTTTTATACTTGTTCTAATATAATTATATCATATTTTTAAAAAATAAACCAATGCAAGGATGAAATGTCACCAATCGAAAACTACTGTTTTCGATTGGTGACACCCTCGATGATATAAAATATCATCGAGGGTGTTAAAATCCAAGCGATAACCATAAATGGTTATCGCCAATCAATCGCCTTGGCAATAGCCAAGTCGATTGATATAATATTTTGCACCATGTCGCAAAATATTCAGAAACAAAAGTGCGTGACACTTTATACAATGTCGCAAAATAATGCGTGACAAGTGAAAATGTCACGCGCGTGACACTTTGACTACGTTTTCCGACTTTTAATATAAAAATTATTGCGAAATGTCACACGCGTGACAATTCAAAAGCAATCTCAAAGGTCAAATATCAAAACTCAAAAGTATAAGTCAAAGATCAAAAATTTTAATACTCAGCAAAACATAAATGATTTCAAAGTGTCACGCCTACCTACTGTCAGGCAGGCGCGTGACATTTTGATTATTAAATCGAATTTATGGTTTAAACTAATAATAATTTAGTTTGCAGATCAAAAATACATCCTTATTTTATATAAATTGAAATTTTAATATTTGCGAATTGTCACGCGCGTGACAATTCGCAATTTTTTGTTTTTTAATTACTAATTATTATTTGCCAATTACTCTTTAGTTTTTACCCCTTCCTTCATAAAGGATGGGGATTTTTAAGATTTGATTTATATTTTTGATTTTTGATTTTTGATTTAGTTGTTGAATTGTCACGCGCGTGACAATTCAAAACCGATGTCGCAAAATATTCAGAAACAAAAGTGCGTGACACTTTATAAAAAGACCGAATTAACTTTTATTAATCCGGTCTTATTTTTCATCTCTGCTTTTATGGTTTTACTAGAATTAATTTTTCATCGTCGTCAATATAAACATATTGACGACGATGATAATAATTTCATCGGCGTGTTGCCCGTTTCCATAATGCAACATACGACACTCAGTGCAAAACCACACTAAGTCATATTGATTGGCTCGATAGGGTGGTAATCTTTGACTGGATTTATATTTAGGATTTTTACAAATCATAAACCCCTCCTTAAAATAAATCTGCTGCTTACATTATAATATATAGAAGGTGACACATCAATATATTAAAATTATTAAATTTATGGTATACTCATGATATTAGATTTAAAATAATTTTTAAATTATGAAAAATAAAATTCCTAAAGTAATTGTAATCGGTGGTGGAACTGGTGCGTTTAATACATTGATGTCTTTAAAAAAATTCCCAATCGATTTAACAGCTATTGTTTCAATTGCTGATGATGGCGGATCATCAGGTGTGCTTCTTGAAGATTTTGGAATTTTACCACCTGGTGATATAAGAAGAGCCTTGGTGGCAATGGCACCGGATTCGGCAAAACTTTTAACTAAACTTTTTAATTATCGTTTTGAAAATGGTTCAGGGTTGCGAGGCCACAGTTTTGGTAATTTATTTTTAACCGCCCTAACTAGTATTACAAAAAATTTTAATAAAGCTGTGGATGATGCTGGAAAAATTTTAAACATTAAGGGTAGGGTGGTACCAGTATCACTGGATCAATGTCGATTGATTGCTAAACTCAAATCCGGTATTTTTATTTTTGGAGAAACCAATATTGACATTCCTAAAAATAAAGAAAAAAATATTTTTATTGAAAAAATATTTTTAAACACCAAAGTCAATGCCAATCCGGAAGCCATAAAAGAAATTAAAAAAGCCGATTATATTATTGTTGGCCCGGGAGATCTATACACAAGTATCGTGCCAAATTTTTTAGTGACTGGTATTAAAGAAGCCTTTCAAAAATCAAAAGCTAAAAAAATTTATATTTGTAATTTAGTAACTAAATTTTCAGAGACCAATGGTTTCACAGCAATTGATTTTTTAAAAACGTTAGAAAAATATATTTGTAAAAAATGTTTTGATTATATGGTCATCAATGACTTTCAAAAAATTCCTAAAAGATTAATTAATGTTTATAAAAAGGAAAAAAAGTTGCCAGTCAAATTCAATAAAAGAGAATTTCAAAATAATAAAAAAATGAATATTGTGATTGATGACTTAACTAGAAAAAATATGTTATTGCGTCACGATCAAAAAAAACTGGGAGAAGCCATTTGAAAAATTATACAAGCTAATAATGCTTAATTTTGTTGACACTTGACAAATAACAAAAATAGGTGTATAATATTAATATAAGCTAAAATTAAATCTATGAAAAAAATATTTAAAAAATATTTTACATTTAATAAGCAAAATCATTTTCAACCGATCCAAACCAAAAATTTTATGATTGGTGTTTTTCTATTAATGATGATTTTTAATAGTAGCTATCAATGATTGAACTGTTACTTACTTAGACAAAATAGTTTAACCGCTAATTTAAATACATTAAATATTATTACCGAAATTAATAAAATTCGTAGCGCTTATGGATTATCCCCGTTGGCGGAAAATCCAAAACTCGATATAGCCGCTTTGCTTAAAGCTCAAGACATGATTGATAATGATTATTTCAATCACTATAGCCCAACTGGTAAAACACCTTGAGATTGGATCAATAGTGCTCAATATAATTATAAATATGCTGGTGAAAATTTAGCTCTTAATTTTTTTAATGATGAGGAAACCGTTCAAGCTTGACTTAATTCACCAACCCATAAAGAAAATATATTAAATCCTAATTATAAAGATACAGGTGTGGCCATTTTAAGTGGTGTGACACCGACTACTAAAGAGACTAGAACGGTAGTAGTGCAAATGTTTGGTACCGAAAAAATAGCAACTATTACACCAACCGCTAAACCAACTATCAAAACCACAACTACAACCGTTAAACCAACAACGACTACTTTATTAAAAACTACGACCACTTCATTAGCCACAACTACTACTGAAGAGATAGTAATAAATCAAACACCATTATTAAATGCCACTATTAAAGCCGACGGGGAAGTAACTGTAATAAAAGAAGAAACTATGACCGCTTTAAAAAATTTGACTCCAATTTTAAATAAACAATTAAGTGATACAAAAAATTCACTAGCCTTAAACACCGAAGTAATTGGTGAAATGATTAATCCGAAATTAACCAAGGCCATAAACAATGGTTTGGGTTTGGGTCTTTTATTTTTAGGAATTTTTGGTATAATTAGTATAAATGCTCAAGACGATATTTCTAATATGTTTAAAAAAAGATTACTTGCTAAAAATGCATTAATATTAGTTATCGGCTTAGGATTTATTTTAAATAATTTGACGGCTTTAATTTTTAAGATTAAAGTGCCTACTATATAATAAGCTAAAAATTATGGATAAATTTTTAACTTTTTTAAAGAGATCTTTTATTATTTTTTCAGTGTGTTTTACAGTGTTGTTTATTTTATTTTCCATTAACGCCATATATGCGATTGTAAAATATAAAATTGCTCATTTGAAAGATAATATTTGATATAGTTTAAAACGACCAATTACTTTTGAGCTAACCACTAAACCAATCAATAGTTTAACTGATGTAGTAAATGATGCTTTAACTAATGCTCAAAATGCTCTGGGAATTAACCAGCCAATTATTTTTAGAGAACCACTACCAGAATTACCAAGCGAAGCTTTAACTCAAGATTTATTAGTTTTGCCAAAATTTGATATTAAAGCCCCAATTTGAACGGTTACATCTGAAAACAAAAAAGAAATTTATGCTAATTTAAAAAAGGGGGTGGTAATTTACCCAACTACCAGTTTACCAGGTGGTGAATATTCAATCATATTGGGCCATAGCTCAAGATACCCATGAGAACCGGGAAAATATAAAGCGGTTTTTTCATTGTTAAATGAATTAACGGTCGGAGATCAAATTCATGTTTTTTGAAAACAAAAAGCTTTAGTTTACGAAGTGGTTGATAAAAGAATATTTTTACCTTATCCAAAAGGTGAAGAATACACCGAAAATATTTTTCCACCCAATAGTGAAGAAAAAACTTTAATACTCCAAAGCTGTTGGCCGGTAGGAGTTGATTATAAACGCATTGCCGTTAAGACCAAATTAATAAATTGATAAAAATTAATATGATTGACGAACATTGTATTTTTTGTAAAATTATTCAGGGAATTATTCCCAGCAAAAAATATTTCGAAAATGATAAATTTTTAGCTTTTTTTGATATTAATCCAATTGCGACTAATCATGTGGTATTCATTGCTAAAAACCATTATGAAAATTTGAACGAAATGCCAGATGGGGAGTGACAACAATTTATGATAGAGGGACGAAATGTGGCCGAAAAATTAGTAAAAGAAATAAATGCCGACGGTTATAATTTGATGATTAACCAGGGTCGAGCCGCCGATTCACTTGTCAATCATCGTCCACACATGCATATTATTCCAAGATTTTTCAATGACAATATAAAAATTGACCCGCGAAATTAAAAGAAACCAATCGTTTTAAAGCGATTGGTTTTTTAATCCCGCTTAACTGTTTTAAAACAGTTAAGCTCCACACCAACCAAAGGTTGGTGTGGGGACATGTTTTTTATCTTTAATTTTTGAGTTTCTTTAGGGGGCTAGCCCCTGCCTACCGGCAGGCAGGCCCACACCAACTTTCATTAAGCTTCAAGAGATTTCTTTATACAATGTAGGATACTAAATTAACCTTTGTTTATATTCTTTAAAAGTTGTGGTCTTTAATTTTTGAGATTTGATTTATATTTTTGACCCCGCTTCGCCTGCCTACCGGCAGGCAGGCTCCACACCAAGTTTGCACTAGTCATTTTGATATTAATACTAAGCAATACTAATCATTTAAAATACTAATTCATCAGCAAACTTGGTGTGGGGGCATGCTTTTGAGATTTGAGTTTTGAGATTTTTTAGTGGAGGTGAAAGTGGGCCCCCACACCAAGTCTTGTTTATATTTTTAACCCAACACCACTTTTAAAAGTGGTGTTGGGTTAAAAATTGGTAGAAGTTTTACGATATATAAAAAGCACCTCTCTCAAGATGCTATATAATTATTGCGAGTATCGTTTATAAATCTTTCGCTTCTTTCGAAGCTTAACAAGACTTGGTGTGGGGGTGAAGGTGGACGTGGGAGGGATCGAACCTCCGACCTCTGTCTTATCAGGACAGCGTTCTACCACTGAACTACACGTCCAAAATCATTCGATGAAATATTAACATATTTATTGTTGAATGTCTAGATATTGGCTTATTTAATCGGCATTTTAGTAGTTAATTCTTTAAATTGATCAATATTAAAATTTTTGCTTTGGCGAGTGGTAGTATTATGATCAACTAAAACTTTCTCAATATTATTAGCTATAAACATAATACGATGAGCAATTAAAAATATAAAAATTATTAGCAAAACTAAAGAAATTAATAAAAATATATTGATTTTTGAATTTTTGTTAATTTTGGGCATGATTATCAGTTTTTATATTGTCCTTTAAATAAATTTTACCTATAACGCTAACTTTGAAAACATCGGTTGGCTTAGTAGTAGTAGTGCGACGAATGGTAGTTTTGGTAGTAGAGCTACTAGTATCAGTTGTGACTGTAGTCATATCGTTTAAAATTCTTTCAGTGCTTTTGGGTATATTTTTTTCAATAGTAATTTGATCAAAAGTAATAAAAATATTTAGATTATTAATAGCTTGAAAAGTTTTGATGATGTTATCAAATGATCCGTTCATAGATAAAACAAAACCATAGCTAATTTGTTCTTGTTCTTTAGCGGGGTTAAGAGTCAAAATATTAAGTAATGGATCAACTTTATATTTAAGACCAATATCTACAATTTGTTTTTTAACGTTGGGCATATCGTCTAAGTCCACTAGCTTGGCTTCATATTTTTTGAAATTATCCATAACCAATTTGCTATCTTTTTCCAGTTTAGTGATATATTCCATCAAAACGTTGGCGTTGGTTTGTTTAGCTTTATAAGAAGAGATTACATCGCTAGCAATTTCTATTTTACTACTCATTTGAGAAATAAAAACATAAAAAGCTATTAAAAGAATTAAATTAATCAAAACGTAAATGATTATTTTTTTCTGAAAAGAGGTTAATGGTTTTAAACCAAATGGCATCGGTTTTTTAGTGGGTGAGTTAGGAGTCATTGGCATCATGAATAAATACTAAATAATTAATTAATTAAACTATAACAAATTTTTATGGAAAATACAATGACAGAAGGCAAATTTTTTAATGCCTTGAGAATAATTATGAAAGACAGTTTCGATAAACTGTGGCCAGTAATGACTGAATATCAAACTTTTCAAAATGTTTATGAAAATCTGAGAACAATATTGAGCCAACAAAAAATAAACATTAATAACAGCATTAATTCTTTAGATATAGACAAGGAATTTGAAATATTAATTAAAAATCAAGTCAAAATTGTAACTTATAATGACATAAACTATCCGTCGCAATTAAAGCAAATTTATCGACCACCATTGGGTTTATACGTAAAAGGGGATTTGAGTGTTTTCAATAATGAAAAGAATTTGGCGATTATTGGCTCACGTAAAGCTACTAGTTATGGCAAAATGGTAGTTGAAAAACTGGTAAAAGAATTGGCGATTTATAATATCCAAATAATTAGTGGGCTGGCGGTGGGTATTGATACTTGTGCTCACGTTTGGGCTGTAGATCAAAATTTAAAAACTTTGGCGGTTATTGGTTCAGGCTTTAATCGTTTGTTCCCAAGTGTTAATAATTCTTTGGCACTAAAAATTGTTGAACAAGGTGGAGCTATAGTTAGCGAATATCCTATAAATTTTGAACCCCAAAAATATTATTTTGTAGCTAGAAATCGAATCATTAGTGGTTTATCTAAAGCGGTGTTAATTATTGAAGCTCAACAAAAAAGCGGAACATTAATTACGGCTAAATTTGCGGAAGAACAAAATCGAGATATTTTAGCTGTTCCTAATAATATTTTTTCGCAAAATAGTTTTGGCACTAATCAATTAATAAAAGAAGGCGCCAAGTTGATCATGACGGGAGATGATATAATAGAAGAGATGGGTATAGATAAAAAAATAGCAACAAAAAATCTTTTTACATTAAATTTAAATGTAAATCAAAAATTAATTTTACAATTGTTTGATCGTTTTTCCGAATTATCGATTGATAATATTTGTGAAAATACAAATTTAAATGTTTCGCAAGTTTTGAACGAATTGACTATTTTAGAGTTAAACGGTATAATAAAACCAACTAAAAATAATCAATACATTAAAATTATTTAGTCATGAAAACATTAGTGATTGTGGAAAGTCCAGCTAAAGCTAAAACAATTAATTCTTTTCTCGATAGCAAAAAATACAAAGTTATTGCTTCCATGGGGCATATTAGAAATTTACCTAAATCAACACTAGGTATTGACGTTGAAAAAGATTTTGAACCAAAATATATTGTGCCTAAAGATAAAATTAAATTTGTTAATGCTTTAAAAAAAGAAATAAAAGATTACGACAAAATTATTTTGGCATCAGATGAAGATCGAGAAGGTGAAGCCATTTCTTGGCACTTAAAAGAGGCATTAAATATTGCTGATGATAAATATCAACGAATTGCTTTTCACGAAATTACACCGGAAGCTATAAACGAAGCTTTGAACAATCCTCGAGAGATTGATATGGATATGGTTTTGAGCCAACAAGCTCGTAGAATATTAGATAGATTGGTTGGCTATAAACTATCGCCATTCTTATGAAAAAAGATATTTAAAGGACTGTCCGCGGGTCGAGTTCAAACTCCAGCTTTACGTTTAATTGTGGAAAGAGAAAGAGAAATTGAAAAATTTAAATCCGAAGAATATTGAACAATTGATGCTCAATTTAAAAAAGATAAAAAAAGTTATATTGGTAATTTATTTAAAATTAATGATGAAGTTTTAGATAAATTTTATTTTAAAGATAGTAAAAAAGCCGAAGCCATAAAAACTAAATTAGAAAAACAAGATGTAAGTATAGATGAAATTAAAAAATCTTCAACCCTTAAAAAACCTTATCCACCATTTACAACCAGCACTCTTCAACAATCCGCTTATCAGGTTTATCGTTTTTCAGCCAAAAAAACTATGATGGTGGCTCAAAAATTATATGAAGGTATAAATATCGGTAAAAAACAAATTGGTTTAATTACTTATATGAGAACTGATTCGTTAAATCTATCAATGGGATCAATTATGAATGCTCGAGATTTTATTCAAAAAAGTTTTGGCGAAAAATATATACCTAGCAAATTTAATATTTATAAAGCTAAATCGAAATTAGCTCAAGAAGCTCATGAGGCTATTAGAGTTACTGATGTTAATCGCACACCGGAAGATTTAAAAGAATTTTTAAGTAATGATGAATATAAATTGTATGATTTAATTTGAAAACGATTTGTGGCTTGCCAAATGGCAAACGCTATTATTGAAAAAGAAAGTATGATTACCAGTTGTAAGAATACTGATAATTATTATTTTAAAACTGATTTACAAATTATAAAATTTGATGGCTTTTTAAAAATTATGCCAATTTTAGATGCCGATCAAAGCTTGAGTTTAAAAGAAAACGATAAAGCGGAAATTGATGAAATAATACCTAAGCAACATTTTACTGAACCGCCAGCTAGATACAACGATGCATCTTTAATAAAAACATTGGAAAAATATGGCATTGGTAGACCTTCAACCTATGCTTTAATTGTATCAATATTAATTGAACGAGGTTATGTTAATTATAATGATGGTCATGCTTTTGTGCCAACCGATATTGGTTTAAAAACCAATGATATGTTAGTCGATAATTTTCAAGAGATAGCTGACTTTGAACTAACCAAAAAAATCGAAGATCAACTGGATGAAATTGCTGAAGAAAAAGTCAAATGAACAAAAGTGTTGGCTAATTTTTATGAACCATTTGATAAAAATTTACAGGAAAAATATGAAAAAATCACTAAACTGGATTTGACTAATAATGAAACGACCAATGAAGTATGTCCAGAATGTGGTGCAACTCTTGTAATTAAAATGAGCCGTTTTGGCAAATTTATGGCTTGTCCTAATTTTCCAAAATGTCGTTTTACTAAATCGATTAATGAATTAAATATTCCTTGTCCAAAATGTAAAACCGGTAATATCGTTAGAAAGAGAACCAAACGAGGTAAGAGCGTTTATGGTTGTGATCAATATCCAAAATGTGATTTTATTGTTAACCAAAAGCCACTAAAAGATAAATGTCCAAAGTGCGGTTATCCATTAATCAATAAAAATAAAAAAATAAAAAAGTGTTCTAATAAAAATTGCGATTATGATACCAGCTCTGCAACCGATATACAATAATTTAAAAGGCATTTATAATAATCAAGAATTCAAAATTGTTGAGGAAGCTTTTTTATTTGCCGAGTTTAAGCACCAGGGTCAAAAAAGAAAAAGCGGGGAAGATTATGTGCTTCATCCATTAAGAGTGGCTATCGAAGTTTCAAAATTAAAACTTGATGTAAATTCATTGGTATCGGCATTACTGCACGATATATTAGAGGATACAGACACAACTAGCGAAGAATTAAAAAATAAATTTGGTGAAGAAGTAATGTTTTTAGTGGAAAGTTTAAGCCATTTAACTCGATTAAAGCGTAAAGCTAATTATAAAAACAAAACAATTTATCGCGTAGAAAATTTAAGAAATTTGATTTTATCATCGGCTAAAGATGTGCGAGTGATTTTGATAAAAATTATTGATCGATTGGACAATATGAAAGCGATCTGAGCTTTGTCTCCCGAAAAACAAGTGGAAAATGCAGAAGAAACTTTAGAAATTTTTGCCCCTATTTGTCGTCGCCTTGGTTTTAATTTTCTTGGCCAACAATTAGAAGAAATGTCATTTCCATATGTATATCCCAAAGATTTTGCCGAAATAAAAAACCGAGTGAGTAATTATTATTATGAAATTGAAAAATATTTAGATGAAGCTAGAGATGAATTGGCAAAATTTTTAGAGCAAAAAAGATTACACTACTCAGAAATACAATTTCGCAAGAAAACTTTTTTTAGCATTTATAAAAAATACAAAAAAGAAGGTGATTTCAATAAAATATATGACATGATCGCTTTACGCGTGATTGTTAATAGTGTGCCTGAATGTTACACGGCGTTAGGCCTAGTGCATCAGTTGTGGTTGCCACTACCCGGTAGATTAAAGGATTATATATCACTACCAAAAGTCAATGGTTATCAAGCTATTCACACAACTGTTTTAACCAATAACAATCAAATTGTGGAGGTGCAAATTGTTACTAAAGATATGTATCAAAATAATGAATATGGCATGGCGTCACATTGGCTATACAATTTGAGCAAAGATACAAAATCGTATACGAAAAGACAAAATGTTAGTGGTTTAAAAATTTTATATAAAAGTTTAAAAAACATTGATTTTCAAAATACAAACTCAAGCGATTTATACAATTTGTTGGTAAAAGATTTATTATCTGAGCAAATATTTGTGGTTACGCCCAAAGGCGATGTAATTGACCTAAAAGTTGGGTCCACACCAATTGATTTTGCTTATAAAATTCATACTAGCATTGGTAATAATTGCAAAATGGCAAAAGTTAATCATCAGCTAGTATCTTTAAACCACATTCTCCAATCGAGTGATATTGTAGAAATTATTACTGATCGTAAACAAAAACCAAATAAAAAATGACTAGAATTTGCTAAAATGGCTGAAACCAAAGAAAAAATAAGAAAGGAATTACAGAAAAAATAGATTTGACAAAACTTTAAAATCGTGTATAATATATGTAATTAATAAAAACATAAATAACAAACATTATGAAAGATAAAAAAGCAGGGGAAATTAATAAAGAGGTAATTAAAAAGATAACTGAAAGAAAAAAAGAAAAAGAACAACAGAAAGCAGCAGATTATCAAAAAATGATTGATGTTATTATGAAAAAATTAGGATTAGATGAGAAAGACGTAGCTCTTGCGAGCCATTGCGAGTTAACATTTCGAACAACTGACAAGGGCACTTCAATTGATTATTCCGTAATTGAGGGAAAGATTAATGGTAAAAAAATAGAGATGGAAGAAAATGCATGAGAGAATGTTTATACTTGTAAAATTGATGGAAAAGATGTGGGAAACGATTTTGCTAAAAAGTTGTGAAATAAATATGTATCAATAGCACAAGTACAGACAAGAATAGCAGATAATAAATGTTTAGAAGATTATATGTCAGATAAAGCAGCACAAGAATTACTTAAAGTAGCACAAGAATTATTAAATTTACAATAGTTGTTGACAAACTTCTAATCTATGATATAATAAAAATATAATAATGTTGATTAAACAGGTCGTCTTACGGGCGATCTGTTTCACAAAATTTTAATAAAATTATAAACTAAACTTATGTTAGATCTACGTGATGTAAAGACAGCTGTTAAGCAGTTGACTATGGAAAAAGGTTTTCCGGAAAATAAGATTTGGGAAATTATCGAATTGGCTATTGCTAGAGCTTATAAAAAAGAACACCTTAAAAAAGGTGAAATTATTAGAGCTAAAATTGATCAAGATACCGGTTCGGTCAAATTTTATAAAGTCATGATCGTGGTGGATAGCGAAATGCTAAAAGATGAAAATGATGATGACCAAGATACTTATTTTGATGATGAAGAAAGCATTGATAATCCCGATAAAAAAATCCGCTTTAATCCCGATAAGCATATTATGTTAGAAGAAGCGAAAACAACCCACAAAAATGTATCGGTTTTGGATGAAATTGTTACGCCGCTAGAAGCTGATGAAACTTTTACTAGAATTGCTGCTCAATCGGCTAAACAAACCATTATCCAAGAAATAAGAGAATTAGAAAAAAACTTAGCTTTGGATGAATTTAAAGATAAAGAAAATGAATTGGTTTCAGGCACAATTCAAAGAATTGAGAATAATAATGTTTATGTGAATTTAGGTAAAGCTTCCGGTTTGCTTTTTGCCAAAGAAGCATTACCCAACGAAAGCTTTAGGATCGGTGAAAGAAAAAAGTTTTTAGCTTTAGGTATGAAAGAAGCCGGCGGGACATTGATGATTTTATTATCCAGAACTCACCCTTCGTTTGTAGAAAAACTTTTGGCTATAGAAGTGCCCGAACTTCAAGAAAAAATAGTAGAAATAATGGCTACGGCTCGAGAACCAGGCTTTAGAACCAAAATTGCGGTTAAAAGTAATAATGATGAAATTGATCCAGTTGGAGCTTGTATCGGACCAAAAGGAGTAAGAATTAATGCTTTGGCCGACGAAATACCTTCTGAAAAAATTGATGTGATTGAATATTCAGAAGAACCAGCTAAATTTGTAGGTAATGCTTTGTCCCCTGTGACAATATCGGAAACAGAAATTATTCCGGAATCAAGAGAAATAAAAGTTTATGTTGACCCAAATTTACTTTCTGCCGCTATTGGTAAAAATGGTCAAAATGTTAGATTGGCATCTAAATTAACTGGTTGAAATATAAAAATTTATTCTTCGATCACATCCACTGAAGTTAAAACCGATAATGATGTCGAAGAAACCAGTGATAGTGAAAATTAGAAATTAATAATTTGAAAATAAAAAAATATTATGAAGAGCGAACAAAAACAATTATCAGCCAGTAAAATTGAAATCACTTTTGAATTTGAAAAACAAGATATTGATCCTTTTACGAAAAAAGCCGCTGAAAATTTATCAACTAATATGAAAATTGATGGCTTTCGAGAAGGGAAAATACCTGAAGAGATTGTTAAAAAGACCGTTGGTGATATTGGTATTTGAGATGAAGCTTTACGCTTAACCATCCAAGATCAATATCCAAAATATATAGAAGCAAACAACATCGGCATCATTGATCAACCCGATGTAGTAATTACGAAATTTGATCCTCAAACAACTTCGGAATGCAAAATAACCGTTGAAATTATCCCATCAGTGCCATTAAAAAATTATAAAGAACAAGCTCAAAAAATTGCTAAAACTCGAAAAGATGTAAAAGTTGAAGATAAAGAAATTGAAGATACCATTAAATGAATTTTGGAATCTAGAAGTAGTTTTACTGAACTAGACAGGCCAGCTGAAGAAAACGATATTGTGGATGTTAACTATGATGTACTAGTTGATGATCAAACTCAAGAAGAGTTAAAAGCCATAAATTATAAATTTATTATTTCAAAAGAAGAAACTTTTCCGGAACTCAATCAAGGAGTTATTGGTATGAAAAAGAATGATATAAAAGACATACCAATAGTTTTTAAAAAAGATTTTTATATTGAGGCCTTAAAAGGCAAAAATGGTGTTTTAAAAGTAACTCTAAATAAAATTTTAAAAAGACAAATTCCCGAATTAACCGATGAATTTGTTAAAAGTTTAGGTAAATTTGAAAATGTGGATGCATTTAAGAAAAACTTAAATGATGGTATTTTACAAGAAAAACAAATGCAAGAAGAAGATAGAATAAAAGTTGCTATTTTAGATGAAATTCAAAAAGATGTTAGTTTAGAATTGCCAGAAGTATTAATAAAACGCGAGACCGATAGAATGATTGATGAAATTAAACACCAAATAAGTCACATGAATATGGAGTTTGATGCCTATTTAAATCAAATTAAAAAAACCGAAGAGGATATTAGAAAAGATATTAGAGGCGATGCCGAGAAAAAAGTATTAAATGCCTTGATATTGCGAGAAATAATTAAATTGGAAAAAATTACCGTATCCCCTGAAGAAATTCATGAAAAATCTCAACAAATAATCAATGACTTGTCCTATCAAAACCCTAACGTCAAAGATATTGATATGGAAACGTTAAATGGTTATAGCGAAGAAATTATAAAAAATGAAAAAGTATTTAAATTATTAATGTCTTTATAGATTTAATAAAAATCCCCCTCTTTTAAAAGTTGATTACAACTTTTTAAAAAAGGAGGCCAAGCTCCCTCCTTTAAAATCGCCCCCGACAACCAACCGAAGGTTGGTGTGGGGACTAGCAATATTTTTGCAAAACAAAAATATTTGATACAAAAGCGATTTCTAAAGAAGGGGGTAAAACTCCCTCCTTTAAAACTCAAGCGTTTTTCAAACGCAAAGATTCAAAGGAGTTTGTAAAGAAGGGGGTAAAATATTTAACAAAAATACTCCATTTTACGAATCATAAATGGTTCTTAAAAGAGGGAGAGTAAACCCCCTCTTTTAAAAATTGGGCGATTAAAATCGCAATTAGGATAACTGAACAAAAAAGATTAATAAAATATTTAATAAAAATTCTCTCGATATAAAAGTTGTACCCTTAACAACTTTTAAAAGAGGGGGTAAATCAAAAATTATGAATAAAAAAATTATGGCTCAGCTAATTCCAATGGTAGTAGAAAAAACACCATCTGGCTATGAACGGGCTTATGACATTTATTCAAGATTGTTGCAAAATAGAATTATATTTTTGTCTGGGCCGATTGACGACGAAATGGCTAACACCGTTATAGCTCAATTATTATTTTTAGCTTATGAGGATCAAAACAAGGACATCCAACTATACATTAATTCACCCGGTGGATCGGTAAGTGCAGCTTTAGCTATTTATGACACCATGCAATATATTAAACCTGATGTTTCAACTATTTGTATTGGTATGGCGGCTTCAGCTGCAGCTCTAATATTGGCTTGTGGCGAAAAAGGAAAAAGATTGAGCTTGCCAAATTCAGAGATATTATTACATCAAGTGATGGGTGGAGCTGAAGGTCAAGCTAAAGATATCGAGATTTCCGCTAAACATATTTTGAAAGTAAAAGAAAAGGTTAATACCATTTTAGCTAAACACACCAATAAACCTTTGACTCAAATTGAAAAAGATACCGATCGAGATTTCTGGATGTCAAGTAAAGAAGCACTGGATTATGGCGTGATAGATAATATTATTGGTATAAAAAAGAATGAAATGAACGTTGCGACCAAAAGAAATAAAAAATAAAAAAACCGGTCAACGAATAGTTGACCGGTTTTTAATTATTAAATCTTTAGAATTAAAAGATAATCGCTAAAACATTTACTTAATATAAATAAAAAGACGATAACAAAACTAAATTGTCATAATCAACGAATTTTATAGAAAAATCCATAGATCAATAATATTAAAGCAAAACCAATAAAAATACTATTAAACAAAAGCCAAATTGATTGATCATAAACTAATGTATAATAGTAAGGTGGATGAGTTACAAAATAATTATCAATCAAAATATAAGCATTGATTGGCATAGAAACTAACAAAAAAGCTATAAAATTTTCAAAATCGAACTTTTCAGTAACTATTGATTTATAAATAAAATTATATAATAAAAGGCCGAGCGTTACTAAGAAAAATAGCACCAAGAAAAGACCATGTGCGTAGAAAGCATTATAGGCATAAACACCGATATCAAAAAAATTAAAATTATCAAAAATATCAATTGTCAAAGCTAAAAGCACAATTGAGCCAACAATAATACTTAAAATTTTTCAAATGCGACCAATGATTTTTAATTGTTGTTTTCTGTTAATTAATTCAGCTAACCCAAAAGTTAATCCACAAAAACAAAGTAACAAAAGAAGCTTAAGGATGGTGCCAGCGAATAAACGAATATCAAAAACCGTGATATCTAAATTAAAAATCATTATAGATCATGTCATAAACAATCCAAAGCTTAAAATGGCTACAATTTTAGATGCATAATGATAGGCTAATGGAATAATGCCCATCAATCAAATTAAAACAAACCAATGATAATCAAATCGAATTTTGAACTTATCAAATAATAAAAACAAAATGATATTAATTATTACTGGAAAGATAATCACTATTATTCCACCAAAAAAACCTAAAAATTTTTTTGAAATGTCAATAAATTTTTTGTGAAGCAGTATAGATACAATACTAAAAATAATGATAGAAACACGAAGTGATAAAAATAAATTTTTTCAATTAAACAATACTACTACTAAAAGACAAACCCCTAATAAGCAAGATGTGATATCAAAATGAGAAAATTGCAATGGTTTTGGTTTTTTAGCCACAAAAATAAAATTAAATTTTTCTTATAATGATAAAAGGTGTTAATTCATCGTCTTGACCCATGGGATTATCAATTAAAATAGATCTGAGGGTTTTATTGTCAATGCTTACACCATCACTTTTAGCAATAATTTCAGTGTTGATATTGTTGCCATCTATAATAATTGTTTTAATTTGAAGATTTTTTTCAATATTGTTGCAAGTTTCAGTTGGATTTTTAGGAGGAAGTATAGCATATTCAGTATATGGATACATCGCATCGGGATTGAAACCATCGATTTCAGACACACGATTGCCGGCAATTTTTCAAAAATATCCTGGTTTACCAAAAAATTTCAAGATGCCCCCAAGTATTACAGCTAAAATCATCCGTGGATAGCCCGAAATATCAATGGCTACTTGCATTTTGGCAGGCAATGAAAATCCTATATCATTTGGATATTTTTTTACAAATTTAGTAATAATTTTTGATAACAAACTTACTTTAACACTAGAGATATGTCTCATATTGTTTTGGCAGACCGAAACTACTTTTTCAGAAATAGCTAAAGTATCGCTATCTTTATAAGCCGGAGAAACATATTGATTAATAATGGTTTGCAAATTTTCACCGAAGCCAATTAAATGAGTTTTAATTAAAATCCGCTCAAATTCTCGATTGTTAACATTTTTGAAAGAAGACATAATAAATGTTTGTTTAAATACTTAATTAAATTATAACAGAAAAAATAATAAACTTCAACAAAAAATGCCTTTACAAATAAAGGCATTTTAAAATGATTATTAACGATTATCCCCAGAACCATGCAATAAATTTTTTTCCATTCTCTCTTGCAATTTTTTAAGATTGGTCTGGGCAATATCATCTAAAGATAAATTTAGTTCCGTGGCAACTTGGGCTAAATATCATAAAACATCTCCTAATTCTTTTTTTATATCATCAATTCTTGCTTGGTCGGCTACGCCACTATTATCGCGAATAATTTTTTTAATTTTTTCGGCAACTTCGCCAGTTTCACCACACAAACCAAGAGTTGGATAAATAAAATTATTGTTTAAATTTGGGTAAATGGCAGTTTGGCGAGATATTTTTTGATAATCATTGAAATCCATGTTTAAGGTTTTATATTTTATTATTAAATTTCAGCAAAAAATATCATGTAGTTATGACCAAATTTTTTGGCACATTTTGGACAATAAGCATAATGAATATAATATTTTTTGGCTTTTTTGTTTATAGTATTTAAATATTGATCCATTTGCTTGATATGTTTGGGAACATCGTTATAACCACCATCAAAAACTTTACTCATAAAAGTTCCCGAAATAGTAACATTATTTTCATTATCAATAGGGCTTTTAACTGTTAAATAAATTTCCGATTTAAAAGCCGAAGGATCGGCAAATAAAATTAATGTATCTTCTTTGTTATCTAAATTGGCGTTTACTTTTTCGGCATGAGTAAACATTTTGGTTATTTTTTGACCAATCATCGGTGGAAAGGGCATATGAAATAATGTGGGTATGGTTTCTTTTATAAACATTTTATTATTTCAAATAAACGTTTGGTTGTCTCATTTAGTAACATTAAGTTCGGGACAACATTGAGAATTTATTGGTTGATTATCCATAATTATTAGTTTAATTTTTTATTAATTATTAAGAAGAAAATATTTAATCATTAAAGATTTGGAATCTACGTGATCAATAATAAAATACTTTTTTAGTAATTTTTCAAATTGTTTATTTGTCGGTAAATTATATCTAAATCTTTTAAGATAATTTTCAAATTTTACCATGGTTTTAAAACTGGAATGTTTCTGATTGGGAAAGTCAATAACTAATTTTGAGTTAGGTTTTAAAATTCTTTTGAATTCTTTTAAACATTTTTCTATATATATTATATCAAAATATTCTAAAACACCAATACAGGCCAAAATATTAAAAAAACCATTTTTAAAACCAGTTTTATCAGCTTGATAAACATATAAACCACCAATTTTGATTTTGTTTATTTTTGCGAACTTCTTAACAGCATTGATTAGTTTTTCACTAATATCAATACCGTAATATATAGAAGGTCAATTATATAATTTATAGGTTATAAAATTTACATTAGACCCAACATCAAGAAATTTCATATTTCTTTTTGGATTAAGATATTTTTTAATATCTGGATCACTGCTATTACATTTTTTTATTTTTTTAAATTCTTTTGAATTTAAGAAGCTTTTTGGTAGTAAATCTAAATCTGAAATACCTTTGATATAATTATCAAAGGTTTGATTATAGGCTTTTTTTATAATTTTTATTTGTTGTAACATTATTATATTTTATTATAGTAGAATACCAAAAATATAAATATTATTTTGAGTTGTTAAAATGGTTTTACTCAATTTGTATTAATCATTTCACGAATTCGATCTTTAATATCAAATTGTAAATTTACTCATTCGTTTAAGGAATTAGCTATTTCCAGTTTTAGTTCGTCTATGGCTTTATCTAATCCAGCTGAGCTCAATTGAACAGAAGGACTTCTATTATTCATTCTGCTAACAAGTTCGGTCAAATTATTTTTATAGATTAATGCTTCCTGCTCAAATTTATCATGAAATACATTAAATTTTGGCCCTAAAGATAAATTGTTTTGATTTATCCCAGCTTGTATATTATTAAGCTCTGCCAAAATTAACTTTATTTGATCTTTTGATTTTGGTTGTTGATTTTTAAGATCTAATTGACGCTGAGTATCAATTAAAACTTGCATATATTGGGCTTCTTGATATTTATCTTGAGCTTGAGCACCATAAAATTTATCGATTTTTTCTTTAAAACTATCCGATACAATGTCCATGGATTTTAATTCTTCTAATATTTTAGCGGAATTTTTGGAAAGATTTTCTCACGATAAAAGAGAAATTTCAGTTTGATTTTGCTGAACCGTTTCTAAGTTCATGGTTTTAGTAGTAATTGTTTCTATAGCTAAGCCTTGTTTTTTAATGTTTTGTGATTTTAAATTACCTAATCACCAATAACCTCCAAATCCTAAAATAATAATAACTAATAATATAATAATTATATGAGTCGTTTTCATAAATTTTTATTAATAATTTTATTAAAAATTTTGTAATTCGACTTTAAATTTATATCTTTCTTCTATATATAGTAGAATATCAAAAATACATCAAAAAAACAATCAATTATTTGATTGTTTTTTGTTAGTTTTCTAATATTGCTTTTAATTTATCTATGAAAGCTCGTTTCCAAAATTTCATGGCAAACCAACCAACAAGAGGTTTGGCAATAATACGTAATAATGGCTTGTGAATATCAACTTGATAAATATAATTAATCATTGTGCCTACTTCGGTTTCTTTTAACATTAATTCTTCGTGTCCGGATGTGCCAATTATCGGGCTTTCGTTATCAGAAATAAAACCTTGATCTTGAATAATAGTTGTTTTCATTTTCACAGGAAATGTTTTTCCAAACGATTTTACTTGAGCATCAATTATCAAATTATTACCATTGCGACTAATTATATTTATTGATTTGGCAACGGCTGGAAAATTTTTTGGCATCTTTTCAAAATCAGTAACAATATCAAAGACTCCCTTAATAGGAGCTTTTATTAATCATGAACCTTTTAAGTTAATTTGTTTCATAAATTGTTTTTCTTAAGTAATTTAAAATCTTTTTCTGTAAGAGGTTTCTTATATAACTCATTTACTAATCAAAGCCCTCCTTTTTGGATTTTTTCTTTTGGAGAATAAATGCCAAGCCAATTTTTTGAAGGTCTACAATTGGTACAAAGAGAAATAGTTGAGATAAATTTTGATTCTAAATCTAATCTATCTTTTTTATTATCAACTTGAATAACCACAAAACTAAAATTATTTTGAATGTATTTTGAAACTTCTTTTTCAATTGATTTTTGTTTTTCAAGATCAATTAAATTTAAATACTTATCTCTGGAAAGCTTAGAAGTTAAATCTAATTCTCAATATTTAAGAAAAGGATCGTTTATTTTATTTAAAATAGCTCTGCCAATATTTTTTCTAAAAATGCTTCTGTCTTTATTTTCGGTTAAGAAATGCTGTTTTAATCTTGATCTTAATTGATTAATACCTGTGTGGGTACCAACACGAACAATACGATTTGCCCCATGAGCTTTTTCGCTTTTTTCAAATAAAATATAGATTCCATTTAAAGGAATCTCTAATTCATTAAAGGGAAATTTAAAAGTTTTAAGGGTATTAGCTCATTTGTGAAGTTGACCACAATTATTTTTCATGGTTTATTTTATTTTTTAAATATTGCAGTTGTTTCCCAATACTTAAACCTTCTAGAGGAATACTGCAATTTTTAAATTCATTTATAAGGTACTTTCTATATTTAATGCCAGCTAAAAATATTATTTTATCTTTGTTAAAGTCAATTTTTCTTTTCATTTGTTTTTTGACTTTTCCTGCCCAAACTTTAATTTCATTATTTTTCATCGTATTTAGAGTTTTGTTATATGTTTCTATTTGTTGGTTTAGATTAACTAAACCATATTTAGCCGAAAGAATAAAGATTTTATTAGGTTTAAATGTCTTGGCAAATATTAAATTAAGCTTGAATAGTGGACTGATATATAAATCCTTGGCTTTAGCTTTATGATTTAATTTTTTACTAGCACAGGAAATCAAAACAATTTTGTTCATAAATTTTATAATTAATTAGTGGAGAGGGAAGAATGTTGAAGAAATATTTAAGCGACAAATCAAATATATCTACATCCCAAATTTAAGTCCTTAAACTTAGTTTTATTATATCAAATTTTATTCCACCATTCAATTCACTATATTGTTTTTGAAGTAATAAAAACGAGTGTGTGCAGATTGCTCCACACACACCCTTTGAGTTTGAATACGAGGTTTACTTATTGTAGTGATCGTTGTGCGGACCACTGACAACCTCAACCTCATCGAAGGAGAGCTCTCGGTTAATGAGGACTACGGGCTGTTCATATCCGCCCTTGTACTCGCTAATCGGAACGATCGTACGACCTCTTGCGCGAGTGAAATCGGCAATCTCGGCGTTGGTAAACTGATCCCGACCCTTCTCCATTGCATCGCCGAGCTCCTTGCGTCGCTTTTCGTACTGCGCATGATCGGCGATGTAGATGTCGTTTGCTCGATTGGGTTTTATTCGGATCACGAAACGCTCGTTGCCTGACCATCGGTAATAGCCTGGCACTTCGAGCGAATTGACGGTCATTTCGGCTGTCACTTCACCAATACCACACCAGAGAAAGCCTTCGTAGGCGATCTTCGGCAAAGTGCCATCATCAGACACACCGAGCGAAACAAGACGATGGCCGTTGCCCAACAGACCATAACGATCTGCCGGTTCGAGCTTCTCTGCATCATTCTTGCCCTGCTTGATTCGTTCCGCTTCGTCATAATCGCCGAAGCAGAAAAGTTGTCCGATGGACTCAGGAAAAGGAATCGGTTGCGGCGGAATGAACATGTCGATCTTTTCTGTTGGGATCGGACATAACATAATCGCTTGAAGTATGACATCGCGCAGGTATTGCTCGAACTCCCCCATAACCCCTGCAGTTGCGAAGAATTTTGGTTCGTCGCCCTCAGGATCATACTGGCGGCCCAAATCGTTTGTGTGAACCAAACACGGTGATCGACGACCCCGATGTGTGTGAGCCATTCGAGCTAACTCCTTAGTATCATCCATGAACATGGCGTTCAGGAAACCGACGCCTTCAAAAGTGGCTCCTGCCGCTGCCTGACAGTTACATTCGCCCTTGTACTTGAGAAACATCTTCGGTTCGCCGTTAAGCTTACAGTTGACCTTCGAGCTATTCATGAACTTTTTGCGATCTCGCTTATAGTCGTTGCCAACATAGAGATAGAAAGTTGGCCCCGATTCGTCTTGATAGACGTGAAGCTCCTTCTTCGGAATCACAAGTTCGGTTACAGCTGCCGTGTCATTCCAGTGACCACCAGGTATGGTACGCTGCACTCGGCAAAACCAGAGTTTAAAATCCTGACCGCTGATCTGTGAGACGAAACGGAACTTCTGAGCTCCACTTCCATACTTATAGAATTCAACGATGATGCCCGGCACCTGCCAGTTGCGCTTTTCGAGCTCACGAACAATCTGCTCGCAAGTCGAATCAAACGGAAATTGTTGTACACTCGGATAGAGAAATTGTACCTGATTGCTCTTTTCTGCTTGCTCGTCAGACGGTCTAAAAAACCGTCCAATTTTTGCACGCCACCCAGCGCACTTTTTCTGAAGTTCCCCAAGCAATACAACACTGCCTTGTTCTGGCCACTCCTTCTCTCTCCAAACTGTGGGATCGAGTGAGAATGTCACCGAACCTTCAATTTGGTCTGAAGTTGCGACCGCGAAGGGGCCATGTTTGCCCTTAGGCACCACTTTCTGAACTACTGCTTTTAAATCATTCAATTTATTTCCTCCTTCTTTCTTTTTTAATTTTAAGAATGTACACTACGCTCTCCGTAGTAGAGATTATCACCCATTGTGACGATACTTAATTATAACATTTTTAATATAAAATGTCAATGTTGCGCATCAAGTATGCTAAAATCTAGACGAAATATTAATCAGAACGGTACCTGGTACCGTTCTGATTAAAGCAAAGGTTAAGTCACATTTTTAAAACCATAACAGGTTCGGAATCAAGTTCCGAACCTGTTATGGTTTGATCACAACGCTGCCTGGCAGTGTTATATTATAAATTGTTATTTTTTAATAATTTAATATTTCGTCTATTCACCCGAGTCTTAATCATAAAACTATTTCGTCATAACATGCTACATCTTTAGAAGGCATATTAGCAAGTATTAATTTTATATTTTTTCCATAAACTAATTTTTGAGCTAACCCAAAGCATAACTCTGCAAAAGTTTCTGCGCCTATATAACCATTGATTTTACCTCTTTTATTGTTGGCAATAAATAAAACATCTGTTTTAAGTATATTTTTAAAAAAGTTTTTATGAACATCTGGATATAATTCGTCAAAATTTTCTTTAGGAATAATTAAAGGGTAATCTAAAACCAAATAACCATATTTGTTATTTCAATATCGTATTCATTCTTGTATTTCATTTTGAAGTTCTGCACTTCCAGCTATTACTACTTTTATCATATTTGAAACCAAACATTTGATTATTTTTATGAGCGGAGGGTGTGAGATTCGAACTCACGGGCCGCTTTTAAGACAGCCACGGTTTAGCAAACCGTTCCTTTAACCACTCAGGCAACCCTCCTTTTATATGAAAATCTTATCATAAAAAGTTGCAAAAAACAAGGTAATATATTAAACTGTAGGTGTAATATTAAACAATAGAAACAATATGAAAACAGATTTCGTAAAAATGCTAAAAAACAAAAAAGTTTTAATTTGAAGTTTAGGGCTACATGGCGGTGGTATTGGCGCTACCAAGTTTTTTGCCAAGAACCAAGCTAAAGTTTTGGTAACCGATCTAAAAGACGCAAAAGCTTTAAAACCATCAATCCAAAAATTAAAAAATTATAAAAATATTGTTTATCGTTTGGGGTTACATGATAAAAATGATTTTAAAAACAATGATTTGATTGTAATTAATCCAGCTGTGAAACCAACTAGCGAATTTTATAAATTAGCAATCAAAAACAAACAGAAATTAATCACCGATATGGGTTTTCTGTTTGAAAATACTAAAGCTTTAATTGTTGGCATCACTGGCACCAAAGGAAAATCCACAACTACAAAATTAATCTACGATTTAATAACGTATGAAATCAAAAAGAAAAAACACCCATTGTTTAAAAAATATAATAAGGTATATTTAGGTGGAAATATTCGAGTATCCCCATTTGATTTTATGGATAAATTAGACGAAAAGAGCGTAGTGGTGCTAGAAATGTCAAGTTTTCAACTATATCATACTAAATATGCTAAAAAGAGTCCGAATATATCAATTGTTACAAATATCATGCCCGAGCATTTAGATTGACATAAAGATTTTGAAGATTATCAAAGATCAAAATGTTTAATTTTTAAATACCAGAAAAAGGATGATATTTTAATTATTAACAAAAATTTGAAAAAATTAGTTGGTAAAAACAATAAAAAGGTTTACTACACCAATGGTAATAACGAAGACAACATTTATCAATTTGCCAAAGCTTTAAATATTGATAAAGAAGACGTTATAAAAATTATTAAAGATTTTAAAGGCCTGGAAGGTCGTCAAGAAATTGTGGCAAAAGTAAACAATCGAATTTTTATCAATGATACTTGTGCAACTCATCCAGTGGCCAATTTATATATGTTAAAATCATTTGAAAATCCTATTGTTATATGAGGTGGAGTGGACAAGGGGTTTGATATTAAAAAGCTTGCTAAAGAATTTATGAACAGAAATATTAGATTGTTTATTTTTAAGGGCAGTGCGGGTGAAAAAATGCTCAAAATTCTTAAAAAAGATTATGCTAAGAAATATGTAACTAGTAATATCCAAACCATGAATGATGCCGTTGAAATGGCTTATAAAATAAGCAAGAGTGGCGATATTATTGTTTTATCACCGGGAGCATCAAGCTTTAATATGTTTTTGAATGAATTTGACCGAGGCAAAAAGTTTATTAAAGCGATTAAAAGTTTGACAAAATAATAGGTTGTAAAAACCATTAAATTATGATAGGATAGCACTATAAAGCCTATAAATTATATTTATGGAAATAAAAATAAAGAAAGTTAATAGCCAAAACCAACTTGAGGACACCAAAAAACCGCCACGTAAGAAAAGAACCTCTTCAAAAGTAAAGAAAATTGTGCCAGTTATAAAACCAGTAGAAAAAAATATTGAAAATTACGTGACTGAAACTTTAGCTGACATAGATGACACCGTAACAGTTGATGAAAGGGAAGAAATTCAAAGAGAGCCAATTTTACCGACTATTAACATCAATCATTTAGAGTGGATTTATAATATGCGAGATAAAAGCTCTTGATTTTATTTAGTTTTATTTGGATTATCAGCTGGCTTTATTTATTTTAGTTATAAATATAATAATTGGATGTTGGCTTTAATTGTCATTTTGGGATTTGTAATGGTGGCTCAAAAAAATACTAAAATAGAAAATTTTAGAATCGATGAAGCCGGTATAAATATACAAAACCAGAAAATGGAATGAACGGATATATCAAGCTGTGGAATTGAAACTTTAAACGAGTCAACTTTGTTATTGACGGTAATGCCTAATACGTTTTTACATTCAAAAATTTATTTGCCATTTGAAAAAAGTAAAGAGCGAGAAGTTTTGTATTTGATTAATAAATATTCAAAATTTGTTAATAACAAGAGCTCGGCTTTTGATCAAATTGTGAAATGAATAATATTTTAAAACATCTTTAAAAAGAAAAATACATTTTCTTTTTAAATTGTTAATATTTGTCCCCGTAGTTCAATTGGATAGAGCGCAAGTTTGCGGAACTTGAGACTACAGGTTCGAGTCCTGTCGGGGACACTAACAATTAAATCAAATCTCAAAAGTCAAAAGTCAAATCTGAAAATCAAAAATTTAAAAATATAAATATATTTAATCATAAAACAATGATAGTCGCTCATAACCTTTACTGGGTGTGGGGGCTAGCCCCGCTTCGCCTGCCTACCGGCAGGCAGGCTCCACGACTAACCAAAGGTTAGTGTGGGGGCTGGCCCACAATTAAATCAAAAATTAAAGATAAAAAAGAGATGTAAATGGTAAATGGTAATTAGTAATATAAAGAGTAATACAATTGTAAGACGATTGTAAAGAGTAAGAAGTAAATAGTAAGCAGTAAATCAATCAATAGACGGTTATTAATTACTATTTTCTACTTACTAATTACGCATTTATTGCCGAGGTGGTGACCCGACAACCTATTAACTTTAATTTTGGGTCAATTTGCTTTAGTTGTTAGATAACACTCTCGTGCAATAATATGTTCTTTAAATATTGCTAATATTGGCAAAATTATTCAAAAATTGATAAATCAATTTTTACAAAGTTTCTAGGTGTCTGGGTAGTCATTTGGAACATTAATTTGTTTTAGATAGCTCAGCCCTATAATATTCTTTATGCCGAGGTGGTGAAATTGGTAGACACGCAAGTTTTAGGAGCTTGTGCTTTACAGCATGCGAGTTCGAGTCTCGCCCTCGGCACCAACAATTAAATCAAATCTCAAAAGTCAAAAGTCAAATCTGAAAATCAAAAATGTAAAAATTGAAAAACAAAATTAAAAAATAGAAATATATTTAAATACTAACCACTCAAAAACTTTTCTGAGTGTGGGGGCTAGCCCCCAACAAATAAATCAAATCTCAAAAGTCAAAAGTCAAATCTGAAAATCAAAACTTTTTAAATGAAATACCGATAAAAAACTCAAAACTCAAATCTCAAAAGTCAAATCCATAAATCAAAGATCAAATATCAAAACCCCCCCTTCTTTAAAACTCAAGCGTTTTTCAAACGCAGAGATTTAAAAGAGTTTGTAAAGAAGGAGATAAAGCCCCCTCTTTTAAAATCGCAATATTTTTGCAAAACAAAAATATTTAATACAAAAGCGATTTCTAAAGAAGGTGGTAAAAGAAAAATAAAAAGTGATTAGTAGATAACTACTAATCACTTTTTTGTGCTTGCAAAACATATTAATTTGTGGTATAATTGAAATACAAAATTTGTTCTTTGAAAGGGGTGCATTGATGCACAAAAAGATTCTAAGTTTTTTAGTTTTGATATCATTGCTATTGGTGATTGGTTGCCAAAAAGCGGAAACTAGTAATTACCAGACAAACAATGGTGATTATCGGAAGATAGTTACTATTGATTCTGGCGCAATAAGCTCAACGGACCTGATTTTGTCAACGAGAGTCAGTCTTAACTCGTTAGATGATAGAAATATCATCACTGGTATTGATCAAATTTCAATTCCCGAAAATGTGCGAGTCGATATCATCAACGGGGAATATGCACTTCTTCGTACCCATTATAACAATCTGGGGCTCAAAGGGAAGTTGAAGTTGATTATAAATGACCGATGGATTTCTGAACAACCCTTTTGTTTCTCAGAAAAGAACACTATAGAAACAATCAATCTGTTAAAAAGCCTCGGAATGGAAACCCCTCAACCATTTTTACCAGATTCATACACAATAGATTTTCAAGAAACTGTGAAGGATATTCACGCTGTAATTATGTTCGAAAAGAATAAGGTTATAGCACGTTTAAGAAAAACTTATGAATATTTTGACCCCGCAAGCACGCGACATCTCTCGTCAGGATCATTGGATCTGCCCGATATCCCTGAGCGGATTATAATCCCGAAAGAATATTTGGACCTCAACATTGATTATGTATTGGAAGACGGGAAAATGCGGTTGGATTTTGAATCGTCAACTGCAATACTCGATAATATCCTGGTGACGTTTCCAAATGGCGAATTTATTTTCGCCAAGATTGATTATTGGTAAATCGCGATCACAAATAAAAAAATGTTTTTGTCAGCGAAAATCACTTGTTTAAGAAGCAAGTGGTTTTTTTATGGTTGATAAAATAATAAAAATAAGGTATAATTGTTATTGATTTCACTAAATAAAATATATAGAAATGAATTTAAAACATATTTTACTAATACCGGATGGTAATAGACGTTGAGCCAAAAATAAAAAGATGCAAGCGTCCAATGGACATAAAATAGGGGCTAATACTACTAGGGAACTTTTTAAATATATAGTCACAAGTCACCCACATATTAAATATTGTTCTTTTTGAGCAATGTCAAAAGATAATTTTATTAAAAGACCTAAAAAAGAAATTAATTTTTTAATTAAGCTCATTGATGCTGAAATACAAGAATTTGCTAACGATCCTTTAATCGATAAGAAAAAAGTGTGTGTGAAATTTTATGGGGCTTATGAAAAGCTTTTTGATAAAAAAACTATAAGTGATTTAAAAAAAGTTGAAAAAAGAACTGAAAAATATTCTGATTTTTATGTTTCAATATTATTGGCTTACAATGGTAAAGATGAATTAATGGAAGGATTAAAAAAGATAAAAAACATAAAAACAGTAAATGAAAACAAGATAAAACAGGTTTTGTGGACTAAAGATTTACCAGCCGTTGACTTGATTGTTAGAACTGGAGTCGAAGGTGACCCTCATTTAAGTGGTAATGTTTTAATGTGACAAACTGATTATTCTCAACTATACTTTACCAAAACATTATACCCAGATTTTACTACTAATGAATTGGGATTGGCTATTGAAGATTATCAAAAAAGGGAAAAACGAAAGGGTAAATAAATTAAATCAAAACTGGAACATGATTAATAAAAACATTCCCAATATAAAAAATAACAAAGACCCATCTCTAGAAAAAATGGAAAGGAAAGCTAATATTATTTTAAATTCACTGGGATTTAAAAGTTTTGATGAGTTAAAAAATAAAAAAATATTGGATATAGGGTCTGGCGATGCCGATTTAGCTTTGATAGCAAAAAATAATGGAATAGATATTGTTTGCTCGGATATTGATAATGAAAAATTTCAAAAGGGTGTGGAATTGGGATTAGATTATAAATGGTTTAGTGGCTATAATATACACGCGGAAAGCGAAAGTTTTGATTTAGTTCTATCGAGCGGTTCAGTGCCAATGATATCATGGAAAAGAAGTGAAGTAATCGATTTGTTAAAGGAAGTGAAGCGAGTTCTAAAGGTAGGCGGTGAATTTCGTTTTGGACCTGGATGTTTAATTGCATCAGTTACTGATTCTAATTTAAACCCTGCGGAACGAAATGCTATTTGGCAACCCAATAAAGACGCTAAAGCTAAAAGAAGAAAACTCTCTTTAGAAATATTACATAGTTATGATCCAAATATTGTTGAAACATTAATTAGCTTGCGTACAAAATATCCAAGTGTGTATTACACAATGAAAAAAGATAAATAAAAAAATTATATGAACATATTACAATCTTTAATTTTAGGTGCGGTTCAAGGTTTAACCGAGTTTTTACCAGTTTCTAGTTCTGGACATTTAGTTTTATTGGAGAAATTTTTTAGTATTCAAGATAACTTAGTATTATTAAACTTAATTTTACATTTGGGCACGGCTTTTGCAGCCATTATTTTTTTCTGAAAAGATTTGCTAAACATTATATTGAAACGCGATTGGAATATGGTTAAAAATTTATTCATTGCATTATTAACAACCACTTTATTGGGTTTTTTGATAAAAAATATTGTGGAAAATATCTTTATATATAGTAGTAGCATCAAACCGGTGCTTATTGGCATGATATTTACTTCTATAATATTGTTTATTTCTACAAAATTTAATAAATCTAGACGTGATTTAAGTACGTTAACTATTATTGAGAGCGTAAAGATTGGATTGGTCCAAGCCATAGCCATTGTGCCTGGCATATCTAGATCTGGACTTACTTATTTTACAACCTTACAATCGGGTATTAAAAAAGAAGAAGCTTTTAAATTTTCTTTTTTATTAGCAATTCCAACCATAATAGGAGCAGCTTTTGTAGAAACTGTTAGCAATTATGGAGAATTGATGGTTAATATTCAATGGTTGCCGCTAATCATTGGCTTGATTATTTCGTTTATTTTTGGTATCTTAGGATTATGAATATTTAAACGAGTCATAAAGACATCAAAAATATGAATGTTTAGTGTTTATTTGCTAATTCTAGTGACTTGATTGTGGTGTTTATAAGCATCGCGAGAGTAGCACAGTGGTAGTGTGTCTGCCTTCCAAGCAGAATACGCGGGTCCGATTCCCGTCTCTCGCTCAGGCAAAAAGAGTAATACAATGGTAATGCAATAGTAAAACGGTAGTAAAACGATAGTAAAGAGTAAGAAGTAAGTAGCAATTGGTAATAAAAAGAGCAAAGAGTAATACAATGATAAAGAGTAAGAAGTAAATGGTAATTGGTAATACAAAGAGTAATACAATACCAATAAAAAATTAAAGATTAAAAATAAAAAATAATAATACCCACCACGACTAACCAAAGGTTAGTGTGGGGGGCTAGCAATTGTAAGACGATGGTAATAAAATACCAATCAAATTAATTTAAAACATTTAAATATAGCCTTTAAAAATATGGAAAATAATTCTGATTATGCCATTGATGTTAAAGATCTAACTAGAAAATTTCCCCACCTTATAGCTGTAAATAAGGTGTCTTTTAATGTTAAAAAAGGAGAAATTTTTGGTTTTTTAGGACCAAATGGGGCTGGTAAAACTACCACTGTAAATATGCTGTGTACATTATTAAATCCAAATAGTGGCGACGCCTTAGTGGATGGTTATAGTATAAAAACTCAACCATTGCAGGTCAGAAAAGCCATTGGTATTGTTTTTCAAGAATCGACACTTGATAATCACTTAACGGTGAGGGAAAATCTTTTTTTACATGCTAAATTATATGGATTGACTAATTCTGAATTTAAAAAACAATTTTATCAAGTAATCAAATTAGTTGATTTAGAAGATAAACTCGATAAATCTGTTGGTCAATTATCCGGCGGTACAAAAAGACGAATAGAAGTTGCTAGGGTTTTGATTCATAAACCAAAAATTTTATTTTTGGATGAACCAACGGTTGGGCTAGATGCTCAAACTAGAAATAAGATTTGAGATTATTTATTAAAAGTGAGAAAAGAAAATAATATGACAATTTTTTTGACCACTCAATATATTAATGAGGCAGAAATTTGTGATAGAATTGGTGTGATTGACAATGGTGAAATCATTGCTCTTGATACCCCCGATAATCTGAAAAATTTAGCTAATGAAGATACAATTGAAATTCAAACTAATAATAATCAAAAAAGTATTGAGGAAGTAAAAACGGCTTTTCCGAATATATTTGTAAAACAATTCGGAAAAAATATTATTATAAAAACGGAGAAGGGTGAAACATTTTTACCAAAAGTATTAGAAGCCATAACGGAAGAAATTAATTCAATTAATTTAACAAAACCATCACTGGAAGATATATTTTTAAAACTAACTGGACGACAAATTAGATAAATTAATAACTATATATAAAATATGAAATCATACGATACTAAAAAAGAATTAACTGGCATTTACATTATTTGATATCGCGAGATGTTGTTGTATTTTAGAAATACCATTAAATTGTTTACATCTTTTTTTGCCCCAATTGCCTTAACTTTATTTTTGGGCAGTGGACTAGCATCTTTTTTCCCAACTGCTAATCAAGTTGAAAACTTTTCCAATTTTTTCTACAGCGGAGTATTGGTCTTGAGCATTGTTATTAATGTTTTTGATGCAACCATTTCGTTGGTTTGAGATAAAGAATTTGGTTTTATGCGCGAAATTTTGGTAGCACCGTTATCAAAAACAAAAATTGTTTTAGGAAAAACATTGGGAGCAGTTACTAGAGGATTAATGCAGGGAATAGCTTTATTAATCGTTTCGCCAATATTGGGAGTCAACATATATCCTTATCAAATTTTATTATTACTTTTATTAATAATTTTGATATCTATAACTATCGCTAGTTTGGGTATAATTGTTGCAACTTTTATAAAAAGAATTGAAACTTTTACAGTTCTTTCTCAAATTGTAGTATCACCTTTATTATTTTTATCCGGAGCATTTTTTACTTTAGAAAAAACACCTCATTTTATACAAGCTATCAGTTATTTCAATCCTATTTTTTATGCTGTTAACGGAACTAGAATTTTAGTATTTAATACTGATTTTCTACCAGAAAAAATGTCCACGATGTTAGTTTATAATTTAAATTTTGGCTTTATAGTTTTAAGTGCTTTTGCTTTAGTTACCTTAGTGGCGTCCATTATGGCTTTTAGTCGCATTAGCATTACAGAGGTAATTAAAAAAATTATTGCCGAGACAGAAGATATGATATAGGAAAATAAGTCAAATCTCAAAAGTCAAAAATCAAAAATATAAATCAAAAATTAAAAATTAAAGATAAAAAACAATAGTAAAGCAGTGGTAAAGCAATGGTAAAACGATTGTAATACAATAGTAAGACCCCCACACTAACCTTTGGTTAGTGTGGGGGCTAGCAATATTCTAATACTCTAATAACCCTGCCTACCGGCAGGCAATATGAAACAATGGTTGGTATCTCTTGCTTTATGATTAAAAATATGATAGAATACTAATCGATTTAAATAAAATAAGAAAAATATTATGTTAACAATTAGATTAAAAAGCGAAGGTAAAAAACACCAAAAAACAATGAGAATCGTAGTGGTTGATTCTAGAAAATCTTCTATTAGCAATCGTTATATTGAAAAAATTGGTTGATGAATTCCAGCCGATCATAAATATGCGGTAAATAAAGAAAGAGCTTTGTATTGAATCTCTAAAGGCGCCAAGCCCAGTACAACTGTTCATAATTTATTAATTGAAGAAAAAATTATTGAAGGTAATAAAATTCCAAAACATAATCATTCCGAAAAAGCTATTGAGGCTAAAAATAAAAAAGATAATCCCGAAGTAGTAAAGACTGAGAATAAAGAAGAGAAAAAAGAAATTAAAGAAGAAACTAAGCCAGAAGTTGCTGAAGAAATAAAAACTGAAGAAATTAGCGAAGCTACAGTAACTGAAACTCAAACTGAAGAAGCCGAAAATTCTCAAACAACTAACTAAAATTTAAAAACCAGCCAAACCAATGTGGCTGGTTTTTAAATTAAAAAATGATAATAAATTTGAATGGGTTAAACAGGCTTTGACTGTTGACAAAAATTTATTTCTGTTATAGTATATAGATAGATAAATCCATTTGGTCGGATTATCTGAATTAATAAAAGTTATAATAGAATAACATGGAACAACATACTGATTTGGTTGTTTTGGAAACTATTTTGAAAAGCATTGTGAGCAATCCAAATGCGGTGAAAATAGATCGCCAAATTGACGAAAGAGGAGTTTTGTTAACCGTTGATGTTGACCCAGCTGATATGGGGCACTTAATCGGACGACAAGGCAGAACCATTCAAGCCATTAGAACTCTTATAAAAATTGTTGGTGCGAAAAATCAAGCTCGTATCAATATTAAGATTCCTGGCTCACAAGACAATGGTGGTTACCAACATAGCGACCGATCATCAAGTGGGGACAGAGTATCTGATGCTTTAGATGATTTGAAAATTTAATTTACAATAAACAAAAGAGGTGGTTTACCACCTCTTTTTTTTATGCTAATTATATGCTAAAATTGATAAAACTTTATTAAATACTCATGAAACAATTTATTTCTATATTAAAGATAATGGTGGCTTTTATTTTAATGATTATAGGTATGTGACTTTTTGATTATCTCAAGGATCACACAAAAAATGTTTATATCGAAACTAGGCCAGAATACAATATAAATAATATTTGGCAAAAACCAAATTCAGATCTCAAAACACAAATATATACAACTCCAATTAGTTATGTACTCAACGATGAACGAAGCATTTTGATCGATCTTACAAATATGAATTTATTTTTATTAAAATCGGGAGAAATATATAAAACTATAAAAGTATTGCATAAAGGACCAAGTAATTTATGATTTCAATCACCAACCAATTATTTTAACGTGGGGGTTAAATATAAATTACTTAAATCTGGCATTGTTAATGTTTATATGCCTTATTCGGTGCAGATTCATCAAGATTTCTTTGTTCATGGCATCCCTTATTTTCCCAATGGTGAACGAGTAAATAGCCAGTATAGTGGTGGTTGTTTGAGAGTTAGTGATGAAAATGCAAAAATTATATATGACTTTTCAAAAAGAAATGATAAAATCATTGTTTTCGAAACAGCCATAAAAAATGAAAATATAAAACCAGGATTTTATAATCCCATTGATTCAAACCATTATTGAGTTCGACAAAGTTTTAACAGTCCATTAAAAATTAATAATCAATATTTGCAACATGCCGGTATTGATATGTCGACTAAAGAGGCGGAAAATGTAAAATCAATATATGCTGGCGAAATAGAAAATATTATTTTGACTGGCGATAATGATTTTGGTTTTGGCAATACTGTGATTGTTAAACATCAAATTGATGAACAAACTGTTTATAGTTTATACGCTCATTTAGAAACAGTTGATAAAAATATTTTGATCGGTCAAAAAATTAATGGCGGAACAATATTAGGAAAAACTGGCGCTAGTGGTTATGGTTGTCAAAACTATTGACGGCTGGAAAGTGACGGCTGTAACGCTAGTGATTATTTGGATCGTCATTTACATCTAGAAATAAAAACTAAACCAGTTTTAATTAATAGTGAAGGTAATAATGATTGCCAACAAAAAAATGGTCAGTTAGGACCTTGTTTTGGCTATGCACCAAAAAATCCTTTAAATTATGGTTATATTAACCCAATAAAATTTTTAACAAATTAATATGAAAAAAATAAAAACTTTTAATATTTTAACGATTTATCCAACTATTTTTGATTCTTATTTTAATTTAGCTTTAATTAAAAAAGCCATCGATAAAAAAATAATCAAAATTAAAATTCATAATTTAAGAGATTATAGTGTAGATAATTATAAATCGGTTGACGATCGACCTTATGGTGGAGGGGCGGGTATGATTATGAGATTGGATATTATTTTTAAAGCGATTAAAAAAATTTTAAAAAATGGCAAAACTAAAAGCCATATTATTGTTTTTTCAGCTAAAGGAAAAGTTTTAACCCAACAAAGTTTGGAAAAATGAAAAAAATATGATAATCTAACTTTAATTTGTGGACGATTTGAGGGTATTGATCAACGCGTTGTTGACAAAATCGCCGATGAAGAAGTTTCTATTGGCGAATATGTTTTGGCCGGTGGAGAGATACCCGCCATGATTGTTGTTGAAGGCATAGCTAGATTACTCAAGGGAGTGCTTGGCAATATCGATTCTTTAAAAGAAGAATCGCACAATCAAAAAGGAATAATGGAAGCTGGACAATATACTCGCCCGGAAAAATTTTACCCACAAATAAAAAATAAAAAATTGGTTTGAGGCGTACCTAAAATTCTTTTATCGGGCAACCATAAAGCCATTGCTGAATACCGTAATCAAAAAACAAAAATAAATAAAAAATAATTCTATGAACGTTTTACAAAATATTGCTTTTTCAATTATCAATCTTACACCTCCTTGATTTTTTAATTTGTTAAATTTTTCATCCTGATTTTGAGTTCAGGTGTTTACCGGGCTATCGATAGTATTTATAATCAGAATGGTTTATGTTTTTTTGAGTACCAAATCAAGATTCGCTAAAACTGGTAAAACTTCTTCAGCCCAACTAGCTAATTTAATAAAAGAAAAAAATACGGTTTATCCAAAATTTTCAATTATTGTGCCCGCTAGGAACGAAGCTGATGTTGTAGAAAAAACCATCAAAAAATTAATCCAATTGGATTATCCAAAAGATAGGATGGAAATAGTTATTATTACTGATCAAAAAGAAAAGTTGAATAATCCGGATAACAAAATTACCACTCAAGAGGTCATTCAAAAAGTTCAGCAAGAATTGAGCGATCAACCAGTAAAAATTTATCATTTAGATGTTCCTTATAATTTTGATGGGTTGTTCAAGGGAAAACTAATGGAGTATGAAATAAAATCAACCAAGGGTAGAGCTTTAAATTATGCTTTTACGGAAATGTTTGATCATTTTAATCAGAACACCGACTTTTTTGCTTTTTTTGATACCGATGATCATCCTGATAAACGCTGTTTAATTG
Organism: Patescibacteria group bacterium; assembly: GCA_022709715.1. Classification (GTDB taxonomy): domain Bacteria; phylum Patescibacteriota; class Minisyncoccia; order UBA6257; family JAKLIH01; genus JAKLIH01. The sequence continues at coordinate 108,289 of JAKLIH010000001.1, forward strand.
AAGTGGCCAGAGAAAATATATTGCACCCACATAAAAATGTGTTTCAGTTGCCAATTTTTCAATGTCGAAATTTTTGACAAATTTCAACTTTTTGTAAAATCATCGCCTTAGGCCAATCTTTTTCTCATGAAATATTTTTGCCTTGAGTGTTAACTTGATTACCATTTTTGGGTGGAACTAATTTGTTTATACAAAAAGATGTTTTATTTCAAGTTGACGGATTTAATTATAATTCTATAACCGAAGACCTGGATTTGGGCATTACAATATATTTAAAAACCGGCAATTGACCATATTATTTGCCATTAGCTTCAACCGAACAAACTCCGGATAATGTTAAGGCCTATTTAAAACAACGCCATAGATGAGCTTTGGGGCAACTAGAAGTTATAAATCATTTAAAAGCCCAGAAAAAATTAAAAACCCCGATTGGCAAAAAATCAAAAATATTATATTATAAATTAAGTGTTTATGGACCAACCGAATGGGTTGTTTATTTCTTGGCTACAATTTTAAGTATGGTGGTTCTACTTACACGACTGTTAAGAACTATTGTCGTTATAATTGGCATGCAACAAGTAATTAATTTCTTCTCAATATCATTATTAATAAAGGAACTGTTTATCTCGATTTTTACTTACGCCGGTATGCCAATGATCGTCTTCTCGTTGTTTTTACTATTACACTACAATCGTTATATTGAGTATAAAGAAAGCGATTGAGCTATTTGTAAAAAGTTTTTAAAGTTTTTAGCGGAAACTTCATTAATTATACCTTTTATGGTGGTTTTGTATCCTTGACCATTCTTCTCGGCATTTTTCAAATATATAACCGGCTACTATCGCAATCGTGAATTAACCTGAGTTAAAACGCCAAGGACTAGGGAGTAAGAAAAAGAGTAATACCCACCACGACCAACCAGAGGTTGGTGTGGAGGCTAGCAATTGTAAAGAGTAAGAAGTAATTTGGAAATACAAAAATAGCCCTAACGGGCTATTTTTTTGTCTTTAATAAGTTTTAGGTTTTTAATTAAATACCACTGTTGTATTTTATTTATTTTTTTGTTAAAATATCAGGGTAATAAATATTAAAAGTTATCTTTATGATTATTAATTGATTCGATCATTCTTTTTTTAAGATAGAAACTCAAAACAAAATTATCGCCATCGATCCATTTAATGAAGAAAAATTAGGTAATAAACCATCCCGTTTTAAAGCCGATATAGCTTTATCAACTCACGATCATCCCGGGCACAATAATATTGATTTAATTATGGGCTCACCCTTTATTTTAAACACACCGGGTGAAATTGAATTTAATGGTGTGTTTATTAAAGGTATAGATACTTATCACGATAATGATGATGGCACAAAATTTGGGAAAAATACAATTTTTATAATCGATAGTGAAAATATTAGGCTGGTTCATTTAGGTGATTTTGGCGAGAAAAAAATAAAAGATGATTTATTAGAAAAAATTGGTAGCGTTGATATCTTATTAATTCCTATTGCGTCTAAATATCGAACTCAACCAATTGAAGAGGCAATTAATATTATAAAACAAATTGAACCAAGAATAATTATTCCTATGCACTATGGATCATCCCAAGATAAAAATGATTTAGAAAAATTTATTAAAGAAATTGGTTTACCTCCAGAAAAAATGGAAAAATTAAACATTAAACGCAATAACATTAGTGATGACGAAGATGCTCAAATGCAATTAATCGTTTTAGAAAATAATTAAAATTATTTATAATGGATGAAAAAACAAAAAAAATTGATAATCAACATGATCAAATTATAGCTTGCGATATTAGCCAAGAATTAAAAGAATGCTATATTGATTATGCCATGTCCGTAATTGTGGCAAGAGCTATACCTGATTGCCGAGATGGTTTAAAGCCAGTACAAAGAAGAATTCTTTATTCTATGAAAGAGCTAGGTATGGCACCAAACACAAAATTTAAGAAGAGTGCATTAATCGTTGGTCATGCTATGGGTAGATATCATCCTCATGGCGATATGGCTATTTATGATACATTAGTTAGAATGGCCCAGCCATTTTCTTTAAGATATATGTTGGTTAATGGTCAAGGCAATTTTGGATCAATCGACGGCGATCCAGCAGCAGCCCAAAGGTATTGCGTAACCGGAGATAGCTTAATTCTGACTAGTAAGGGATTAATAGAAATTGGTTCTATTTCAAATAAAAGAGAGACAAAGATCGATTTGAATATATCTAATTTCCAAAGTAAAAAAGTTAAAGCTGATAAGTTTTTTAATTCTTGAAAACATCCTACAATAACAATAAAGAATAAAATGGGATATGAAATTACTGGTTCATATAACCATCCTGTTCTTTGCTTGGAAAAGAATGTTGAGCAAAAACCGACTTTGGTTTGAAAAACATTAGAAGAAATCAAGAAAGGGGACTATACAATAATAAATCGAAGTTCCAATTTATTTAGTGATACAAATTGTGATTTAACACAATATTTTCCGCAACAAAACAATAGGCGTGATAAAATTACTTTGCCTAAAGTAATGACAAAAGAATTGGCTTTTATATTAGGAGCGTTGGTGTCAGAAGGATCGTTTCATCAAGGAAATATATTATTTATTAATAAAGATATCAACTATTATAATACAGTTAAAACATTGCTGAAAAAGGTATTCCCAGAAATTAAAATTTACGAGAGACAGCTATCGAAATGCAAGTCATGAGAAATGACTATATATCAACGCTATTTAGTAGAATTCTTTATTAACATTGGGTTAACTAATGTGAAATCACACCAAAAAGAAATCCCAAGTACAATTTTAAGGTCTCAAAAAGAAATAATTGCAGAATTTTTAAAATCTTTATATGAATGGGACGGGGGTGTTGTTTATAGACAAGACAAGAGACATGGTGGCGAGTGTATATGCATAGATTATGATTCTAAAAGCAATAAATTAATTAAACAATTGAAAATATTATTGTTGAATTTTGGTATTGCAACTGCTAAACCCATTAGAGATAAAAGAAACGAATGCATGAAGCTTGAGATTAATGGACAAAATAATTGTTATATCTTTAAAAATACTATTAATTTCTTTTCAGAACATAAAAGAAGTATTTTATCTAAGATAGATGGGATTAACAATAACAGAATGTCTAAGAATGATTTTGTGCCATTTCTTAATGATTATTTAAGAGCTAATTACCCACAAACATTTATTAAAAAACATAATCTGGATCGATATAATAAATTGCAATTAAATTATTGAACAATTAAATCGTTATTAACGCAAAGCGATCAGGTTTTGATTGAAAATATTCTAAAATATAATTTTCTTTTTTCTCCAGTTGAGGAAAAAATTAAAAATCGGAAATCGGAAAATGTTTATTCTATACGAGTTGCAAATGAATGTCATTCTTTTGTCGCCAATGGCTTTGTAAATCATAATACGGAGTGCCGAATGATGCCATTAGCCGAACAAATGTTTGAAGATATTGAAAAAGAAACAGTTGAATTTGTGCCTAATTATGACAATAATTTAAAAGAGCCAAAAGTGCTACCAACAAAGTTCCCTCAATTATTGTTAAACGGTACTACCGGTATTGCTGTGGGTATGGCCACAAATATCCCGCCTCATAACTTGAGCGAATGTATGGATGCGGCCATATTTTTAGCTGATAATCCAGATTGTAATACTGATGATTTAATGCAATTTATAAAAGGCCCGGATTTTCCAACTGGTGGCACGATTTATGGTTGAAATGAAATAAAAGAGGCCTACAGCACTGGCAAGGGAAAGGTTTTAATCAGAGGTACAGCTGAAATTATGGAAAATGGTAATACCAACCAAATTGTTATTACTGAAATTCCTTATATGGTTAATAAATCCGAATTAATTAAAAAGATTGCCGGATTAATTGAAGACAAAAAAATTATTAATATCAAAGATATTCGCGACGAATCAGATAAAAATGGTTTAACTATTACTATTGATCTTAAAAGGGAAGCTAACCCTAAAAATATTTTAAACCAATTGTATAAATATACTGATTTAGAAAAATATTTTCATGTTAATTCTATTGCTTTAATTGACGATGGTTTGCAACCGGAATTATTATCATTGAAAGACATGCTCAATGAGTTTTTGAGTTTTCGAAAAAATGTTGTCTTCCATCGAACTCAATTTTTACTACGTAAAGCTAAAGAAAGATTACATATTCTTGAAGGTTTAAAAACAGCCTTAGATCATATTGATGAAATTATTGATATTATTAAAAAATCCGAAAATAAAGAAGATGCCAATTTAAAACTTTGCAAGAGATTTAAATTTACAGAAATTCAAGCCAACGTCATTTTAGAAACAAAGCTTCAAGCTATTGCTAAGTTGGAAAAAATGAAAATTTTAGACGAGCTTAAGGCGAGAAAAAATGAAATTGATGATTACGAAATGACTTTAAAAGATCAGAAAAAAGTTATAAAAATTGTTAAACAAGAATTTGCTGAAATTAAAGAAAAGTTTGGCGATATTCGTCGCACTAAACTAGTAAAGGGCATGCCCGATAAAATTGAAGAAGCCGATTTAATACCGGATGAAAACGTTTTAATTACTATGTCCCAAAATGGCTATATAAAAAGAATGAATTCAAATATTTTTAGAACCCAACAACGAGGCGGTAAAGGTATTATTGCCTATAATGCTGGCGACAATGATGTACTCGAGCATATATTAAATGTAAGCACAAAAGATAATTTATTGTTCTTCTCAGATCGAGGTAAAGTATATCAAACTAGCGCTTACGATATTAATGATGGTTCTCGAGAATCAAAAGGTAAAGCCATTCAAAATTTCATTGACATTACATCGGATGAAAATGTTTCGGTTGTGCTTGGTTATAATCAAGAAATGACAAAGTCAAATAAATATTTGATTATGGCCACTAAAAATGGCGTGATTAAAAAAACCGAATTAGAAGAGTTTAAAAACATTAGAAAGAATGGGTTACTATCAATAAAATTAGATAGAGATGATTTATTAAAATGAGCTGATTTTTCATCCGGCGATGATTTAGTTTGCTTAATAACAAAGCAAGGTCAATCAATTACTTTCTCAGAAAAAGATGTAAGATCAATGGGCAGATCAAGCTCGGGCGTTACTGGCATTAAACTAGGTAAGGAGGATGAAGTTGTTGGTATGATGGTAATCAAAAAATCATCCAACAAATCAGTTGACGCAATTGTTTCTTTGAGCCAATTTGGTTTTGGCAAAAAAACCGCCATAAAAGAATATCGAATACAAAAACGAGGTGGTAGTGGTATAAAAAACTTTAAAGTCACAACTAAAACTGGATTGTTAGTATCTAGCAAATTGGCTAATACCCAAGAAATATTAATAACTATATCTAAAAATGGTTTAATTCTACAAACCGAATTAAGCGCCATTCCTTGTTTAAGCCGCACAACCCAAGGGGTTAGAATTATGAAACTGGATGAAGGCGATCAGGTATCGGAAATAGTGTTATTATAATTGTTTAAAAATTATTTTTGTGTTATAATAAAAATTAAGAGTTAATTAATTTTTATGGAAAACCTTGTCAATTTCAATGAATTGCTAAATAAAATGCCATGATGAGATGGTATGAGTATTGCTGATTTTGGATCCGGCTCAGGTATTTTTACAATTGAAATGGCTAAACGATTAAATCCAGGTAGTCATATTTTGGCAATTGATGTTTTAGAAAAACCATTGATGTTTTTATTTGAAAATGCCAAGCGTAACAATGTGGCTCACATCATAACTACAAAAGTCTGCGATTTAGAAAATAAGACCTTGGGATCTAGTTTTCAAGAATCATTTGATATAGTCACGATCATCAATGTCTTATTTCAAATAAAAAACAAAGGGGGAATTATTAAAGAAGTTAGAAGAGTTTTAAAAACTAATGGGTTTTTAGTAGTAGTGGACTGAGAAATTTATAAAATTCCTTTAAATGATAAATTATATCCAGTTAAACAAGATGATTTGATAAAAATCATTGAATCTTTTGGTTTAACCTTAAAAGAAAAAATTAAATTATCCAATACTCATTTTGGTATGATTTTTATAAAATCTTAAAAAATATATTATGTTAAAAGATATTTGGACAAAATATAATAAAATAATCATTGGCGGAGCTATAATTTTGATAATTATATTTGGGTCTTCAGTTTTTACACTTTTTCGTCGACCGATAAAGTTAACAGTGTGGGGAAGTAATTTATCTAGTGAAGAATTTGATTTGTTAACAGCTAGTATAAAGCCTAAATCGGGAAATGTTATCAAATTTGAATATACCGAAATTGAATCAGAAAAATACGAAAAAACGATACTTGAATCTTTTATTAATTCTGAGAGTCCAGATATTTTTTTAATTACTGATGATCAAATTGGTAAATTTAAAAAGCTAATCTCGCCGTTATCTTTAGAAGATAAAAATTATAATTTAGCTAATCTCAAAAAAGATTACCCGACAATTATAGTTGATAATGCAGTAATTGATAACAATCTTTATGTGTCTCCAATAACTATCGATAGTTTAGCGATGTATTATAATCGTAATATATTTGATAGTTTGTCGATTGCTAATCCACCAAAAACTTGAAATGAATTATTGGCATTAATCCCCGATATGAGACAACTCGATACTTACAATCGAATCGTGCGGGCTCCCGTGGCTATGGGTTTGGGAGATGATATTAATAATAGCGCTGATATGCTGGCGTTGTTGATCATGCAATTTAATGGTCAAATTGTTGATGCTGAAAATCAGAAATCATCGTTATTGATAAGAACAAAATTTAACAATAAATATATTCTCGCCGGCGAAGAAGCTCTAAAATTTTATACTCAATTTTCACAATCTAATAATCAATACTATTCTTGAAATCAATCTTTTGGAAATGATTTAACGGCTTTTGCTAACAATAAACTGGCTATATATTTTGGCTACAAATCCGATAAAGATCAAATTGAAAAGAAAAATGCCAATCTTAATTTTGATGTTGCCGAAATGCCACAAATTTTATCTAACAATAGTGTCAATTTTGGTAAATTTATGGGATTAACAGTATCGTCTCAATCAAAAAACGCCATGGTAGCTTGAGAAGCAATCAAACTAATGACCGAAGCTAAGAATATAAAATCATTGATAGACGAATCTAAATTACCACCAGCTAATCGACAATTAATTAGTGAATATCTTAGCGATCCAGATATTGGTATTTTTGCCAAACAATCATTAAACAGTAAAACTTATTTTCATCCAGATACCACTTTAACTAAAAATGCTTTTGTATTAGCCATTGATTCCATTCGCTATAATCAGGATTATGAAAATGCCATTCGAGTTTTGCACCAAAGTTTAACAAACATTTTTTATAACAATTAAATATGCCAAAACTTAAAAGATTGCTAATTACTATATTATTAATGATACTGTTACCAAGCGGAATATTGTTGCAAGCTCAGGGATTGGTGCCATGTGGTTTAACTGAAAATGATATGTGCACTATTTGTGATTTGGTGGTATTATTTCAAAATTTATTAAATTTATTTGTGACTAAAATATTGTGGTTTATTGCTTTAGGTATGATACTCTATGCTGGTTTTATAATTATTACTGGTTCTGAAAATAATAAGAAAAACGGTTATGATTTAATAAAAAGAGTATTAATTGGTTTAGCCATTGTGCTATTATCTTGAGTGATAATTAATACTTTTATTTATATTGTGGCCCCGAATTATGTGGATCCAATGACAGGTGAAAAATTACAAAATAGTTGAAATAAAATTAATTGCAATAGTTATGACAATGTAATTCAAAGCAATCAATCGAGTACAAGTGGGGATGGTGGTAATATGACTGGCGGTGGCGGAGATGGAGGAGGAGGAAGTGGTGGTGGTTTTCATTAAAATTAATTAAAAAATAAATAAAAATATGAAAAAAATACTTTTACTAATTATATTGTCTTTATCTATTTTAGCCAATGTTAATATAGTAATGGCTCAAACAGCGGCTACAACTACGAATGATTTTGTGGTATTAGAAAATCCAGTGGGAGCTGGAAATATTTGAGCAATTGTTAATAGAGCCATAAATCTGTTGTTCACAGTTTCTTTATATGCGGGACTGGTGTTAATTATTTGAGCTGGTTGAGTGTTGATAACTTCGCAGGGTGATTCTGGAAAAACCAAAGATGCCACCAAGATTATAACTTCGGTTTTAATTGGTATTGCGGTTATATTATTGGCTAGATTCATCATTTCAACCGTTTATTATATTGTAACTGGTAATCCTGGAGGGGTGCCGGATTTAAACAATACGAAAACTACTTTTCACTGATTATTAAGTAATTTTATCTAAATAGCCGTTAAGTAGTTGCTTTTTTAAAAAAAATTATATATAATAATAGTAATTTAAAAGGTCGTAATAAAAAATTAAATGTTTTTTATGAAATTTTTAAAAAGTTTTGCTATCGGTTTGTTAATTTTATCATTACCATTGGCGGGGCTAGCTCAAGAGGCCTGATTAGATGAAATGCCCAACTATATGGAAAGTGCTCCGGACGCAAATAGTTTTAATATATTTAGCTTTATTAACAAGCTTATCAATTGATTGTTTTATGCTTTATTAGTTGTAGCGCTGGTTATGATTTTAATGGTTGCCTATACCTATATAACGGCTGGAGGAGAATCGGATAAAACTTCTAAAGCCGGGAAGAATTTAGGTTTTATATTATTTGGTATTGCTATTGCCTTATTAGCTAAAGGATTGATTTATTTAACGTGTTTAATCGTTGGCAGCTCAGAGATTTGTACATTCAAATTTAATTAAAAATTTAATAAAAATTTAAATAAAATATATGAAAAGATTTTTGTCTATTTTTATGTTGGCACTATTGGTTTTGCCATTAGGTGTATCGGCTATACCTGAAGCACCTTCTAAATTACCGGAGACTTTTGCTACAACAGATGATTTATTTAACTATATTCGTATTGCTCTTAATTGGATTTTTTATGCGTTACTAGTATTAGCTTTGTTCTACATTTTGCTTATTGCCATCAATTATGTGACTCAAGGTGGTAGTGGCGGAGCTGACAGTGTTAAGGATAATGGTAAAAAGTTATCGTATATTCTTTTGGGTATTGCATTAGCTTTAATTGCTAAAGGATTAGTTTATGTAGTTTGTTATTTAGTATCCGGAGCCGGATATTGCAAATACTAACAATAAATTTTAAAAAGCCAACTTGAATAAAGTTGGCTTTTTAAGATAATGATTAAATGGTTTGGGGTCAATGCGTACATTGTCTCGCTTCGCGAGCTACTTACCACTAACTTTTGTCAGGGGTTTTAAATTTGTAAAAAAGATAGAAAGTTGATATAATAAATATAATAAAAAGATAATTAATTTAATAGAATACAATTATGGATAAAAAAATTACAACAAAAGATGAATTAACAGAATTTTTACTTTACACTTCACCAAGTGGAGAAATAAAAGTAGAAGCATTTCTATATAATGAAAATGTTTGACTTACACAAAACAGGATTGCCGATTTATTCGGTGTAGCAAAATCAACTATTAGCGAACATTTTTTTAATATTTTTGAAAGTAAAGAATTAGAAAAAGAGTCAACTGTTCGGAATTTCCGAACAGTTCAAAAAGAGGGTAGTAGAGAGGTTGTAAGAAACTTAGAATTTTATAACTTAGACGGAATTTTATCTGTTGGGTATCGAGTTAATTCAACCCAAGCAACCAATTTTCGTATTTGGGCAAACAAGATTTTGAAAGAATATATTATTAAGGGCTTTACCATGGATGATGACAGATTAAAAAGAGGACACTATTTCGGCAAAGATTATTTTCAGGAATTATTAGAAAGAATTCGCTCAATTAGAACAAGTGAGAGAAGGATTTATTTACAAATTACTGATATTTTTGCGGAGTGTAGCATTGACTATGATAAAAATTCAGATATTACAAAGAACTTTTATGCTATGGTACAAAACAAATTTCATTTTGCAATAACCAATAAGACAGCTGCCGAGATTATTTATAAAAAAGCCGATGCAAAAAAAGAAAAAATGGGTCTTTTATCTTGGACGAATTCTCCAAAAGGTAGGATATTAAAATCAAATACAATAATTGCCAAGAATTATTTAGAAGAAGCTGAAATCAAAAAATTAGAAAGAACCATTTCAAGCTACTTTGACTATATTGAAAGAATGATTGAGGCCCATACAATATTTACAATGGAAAAACTGGCAAAATCAATAAATGAATTTTTACAATTTAACAAATATGAAATATTAAAAGGAAACGGTAAAATTTCTCATACAAAAGCAGAATTAAAAGCTTTTAGAGAATATGATAAATTTAATAAAACACAAAAAATTGATTCTGATTTTGAAAGGGAAGTTATAAAGCGCCTTGAATCAGATGGAGATAAAGATTCAAAAGAAAAAGATAAGAAACAATACAATTAATGGTAAAATTTGATTTCTAATGAATAATGTTTGTTGTGTTTAACCATTTTTAAATCCCTTTTCAATCCAAAATTCTAAGCTCGTTTAGGAATGAGAGATCCCGCCTACCATAGATAGGCGTAGCGGGACACCCACACTATTGTTATTTTTCTAAGAAAGATACTTTTGGTTAGATTGTTTGAGGTCACTGTGGGAATTGCACCCACGAATAACGGTTTTGCAGACCGCAGCGTTAGCTACTTCGCCAAGTGACCATATTTGATTTTGATCAATTCTTTTTGTAGGTGCTTTGAAATATCTATATTTAAATTATATCAAATTTATATTATTATTCAAGTTATTTTTCTTGAACTAGCAATAATTTTATTCTGGGAGCCATGCGACATCTTAAATGTTTATTCAAATATTGCTGGATGTGATAAATATCTTTTTCGATTTCAGGAAAGACAACTAATTCTTTTTCTTTTGGAAAAATTGATAAATAAATTTTAGCTGAATCCATTTTGTCATTAAGAACAACGTCTACAACTGTAATAAGAGTAGATCTATCGGTGTAATCGTTAGTTTCAATGTAATTAGCAATAATTTTACCAATTTCACCTGATCTTAATAATTGAGTTTTTTCTCGATTATCCATATTTAAATATAAAATTTTAATAAATCGTTAGTTTCGATTATAGTTTTTGAATCAATCATTAATCCGCATTCATTGATGCTACCTAAAGAGTTTACTTTTTGTTTTTGACATTGAATGCCAACAATTTTACCCTTGCCAATATCTTGATTATCGCGTTCAATGGAAAATTGATCGTTAATATTTATTTTACCATCAAAAACTTCTCCACCGATTACTTGATAATCTTTAACATTATTAAATTTTGCTAAAATTTTTACTTGACCAACTATTTTGGGTTTTTCTTCTTCTTGGCTTAAAACATCGTTTTCAATTTGTTCTAAGATTTCATAAATAGTATCGCCATAATATATTTTAATATTTTTGGTTTCAATAAAATTATTAATATCATTTTCGCTTTTCATACGAAAATTAATAATAGCAGATTTAGTTAAATCGGCTAATTTTACATCTTTCTCATTAATATTGCCAATATTGTTATCTATAATTTTAAAACTAACATTTAAATTTTTAGCTAAAACTTGTAAGCTATGAATCAAGGCTTCACATGATCCAATACAATCGGTTTTGACCAAAATATTAATCACTTTTTCAGTATTTTCGCCAATAACTTGATTGCGACAAAAATCAATGGCTATATTTTGTTTTAAGCTATTTATTAATTCATCGGTTATAACATCGCCAGCTATAAATTCACTACCCGATTCAGGCAAATCATTAAAACCAACGACAATGGCAGGGGAAGAAAATGTTAGAGTTGATTTATTTTTGCCTAAAAAGTCTTTTAACATTTTAATTTTCCCATCGGTATTTGAGGTTACAATATTGTCACCAATATGTAGTGTTCCATCTTTTATGATTAGTGTGGCGGTAAAACCACATTTAGCATCCATGTGTGATTCTAACACAAAACCACGAGCAATATTGTTTGGGTTGGCTTTGGCTTCGGCTAAATCCGATAATAAAATAATCATTTCTAATAAATCATCCACATTTGTTCCGTCTTTAGCCGATATTTCAATACAGGGCACATTACCACCTCGACCTTCAATAAATATATCATGCTGAGCCAGTTCATTTTTGACTTTTTCTACATTGGCGTTTGGACGATCGATTTTATTTATAGCCACAATAAAAGGAATATCGTTAACACGAATATGCTCTAAAGCTTCTTGAGTTTGAGGTTTAAAGCCTTCATCTGCCGCGATAATTAAAATAGCAATATCAGCGATTTTAGCCCCCCTAGATCTTAAAGATGAAAAAGCTTCGTGCCCCGGTGTATCTAAAAAGGTAATTTTTCTTTTTTGATTTTCAACATCAATTTCAATTTCATAAGCAGCAATATGTTGAGTGATATTACCACTTTCAACCAAAATAGACTTGTTATGTCTAATATAAGACAACAAGGTAGTTTTGCCATGATCAATATGGCCGGTAACCACTACAATTGGTGGTCTTGGAACTGATTCTTTATTTTTAATAGGCATTGTAATTATTTAATCAAATCTATTTTAATTGTGTAATGTAATTTTACACCAAATGGTATTGAAAGTCAAGCATAGGAAGAAAGATAAAAGAAAAGCAATGGTAAAACAGTAGTAAAACAATGGCAAAACAATTGTAAGACAATTTGGAAGAGTAAGAAGAAAGAGCAAATAGTAATTAAAAAATAAAGAGTAATTGGTAATGAAAAGAGTAAAGAGTAAATGGTAAAAAAAGAGCAATATGAAAAGAAAGACAATAGTAAAACCCCCACACCCAGAAAGGTTTAGATTAAAAATAAAATTTTTAATCAGGAAATGAATGAATCCAATTTATAATTATACCTTCAATTTGAACGTTTAAACTAATAAAACAATGTTAATCACTCACAACCTTTACTGGGTGTGGGGACTAGCAATAGTAAAACCCACCGCAACTAACCAAAGGTTAGTGTGGGGGTTGTCCCGCTTCGCCTGCCTACCGGCAGGCAGGCTCCACACCAAGTTTGCGCTAGCCATTTAAATGTTAATACAAAGCAATACCAATCATTTAAAATATTAATTTATTAGCAAACTTGGTGTGGGGATCAACTGTTTGTACATCTTAGTTTTCGAACAAAGGTGATCGTTTGAAAATTAAGATACAAACACTTGACCCCCACACTCAGAAAGTTTAAGGTTAAAAATTCTATTTTTAACCGTAGAACGATTGAACTTGCTATATAACATGTATTTTAATCAGAATGCTTAACTACAAAACATTACGTTTGTCACTCAAAAACTTTTCTGAGTGTGGGGGTTGATTTTTTGGGTAAATGTTATTATAATATACTTAAGAAATCGAAATTATTTTAATAAAAAAATAATAAATAATTATGATTGACCCAAACAATGCCAACAATTTAAATCCACAAAATGTAAATAACAATACTTCTGAACCAATCGATCCTAGCTTTTTGCCAAAAGATTCAAATGTTTATATCCGAACCATGAACACTGATTTAACTGACTTAAAGTCGAGGGGAGGTGAAGCCTTGCCTTATGTAGAAACACCTTCGCCAATTAATAATATGCCTAGCATAAATGTTGGACAAGAGATAGCAAAACCGATTGATCCGATAAATCCTCCACCAATAATTAATCCCGCTCCTTCAACAGATTTTTCAAATATTACTCAGGTTAACCAACCAGTTAGTCCTAATATAGGTGGAATGGTTGATCAAAGTTTAAACAATGAGTTTAATATTCCACAAACAACCAACGATCATTCAACTTTAGAGGGGATACAATCAAAAATTAATGAATTAAATAGCGGTATTAATAATCCTAACAAAAATAATACAACTGATAATCTTAGTGCTAATTTAAATGATTCTTTGAATAAATTAATCGCTCCTGAAGAATTTAGCCCATTGTCTAACGCTGATTTAAATTCAACTCCGCCCAAAAGCAAAAACAAATTATTAGTTTTGGTATTATTAATTATTTTAATTGTATCTTTAATAGCAGTTTGGTTTTTTATAATTAGACCCAAAATGTTATCACCAAAGGTTAGTTTCAAACCAACTACTAACACCAGTTTATTAGCGCCAGCTACAACTGTTACCACACTAAAGCCAACACCATTTATTACGATTAAAGATGGCTATCAGGCCAATAATTTAGATATCGATGTATCTAAATCGCCAGAAATTGTCACTCAAATTAGATCGGAAGCTAATAATTTATTGCCAGTTGGTGAAGTTAAAATAATTATGCCAAAAATTAAAAACCAATTTTTAACTTCTTCTGAAATCGTTAATGCTTTTGTTGATAATATTCCACCATCGTTACTAAATAATTTAGATGAAAAATACTTAGTTTATAGTTTTTACGGTGAAGTTCATCCGGCTTTAGGCATAGTTTTGACCGTTGATAATAATGGGCTAGATCAAATTAAAGCTGATTTTTTAACTTGAGAAAAGAATCGAGAAATTGTTAAAAGCACTTATGATCTTTGATTGTTTACAACTAAAGCCTCGACATCAAAAGCATTCAAGGAAAGAGAATACTTGGGTGCTAGCATAAGGCATTTTGATTATCCGGGAAACGAAGCTTCGTTTGTATACGCTTTTTATCAAAATAATATTATTCTTTCGACGTCAAATGAATCGATAGATGCAGCTATAAATCTTTTACAAAATCCAAATGCATCAGTGGGACAATAAAATTCATTAATTAAAAAAACAGCTGGTAACAGCTGTTTTTTATTGTTGTATTTTCATCTTTTATTTGCTAATCTATAAAACGATAAACAAAACACTAATTTATGTAACAATGAAAAATCTAATAAAAAATATATTGGTAGTGGCATTGATTTTAATAGCCGTATTATTGATGTTCAGTAATAGCGAACAAGGTTTAATTTTTAATGAAAAAACTAAAACTATTGCTATTAGCGAATTGGTAAAATTGATTAATAACAATCAGGTTGTAGAATTAGAGATAAAAAAAGATAATGTTGTAATAATCGGCAAAGATAATCATAAATCGATTGCTAAAATTAATGATGGCGAATCGGTTTTTGAGTTATTAAAATTCTATGGAGTTAATTCAGAAAAAATTAGCAATACTAAGGTTATATTTAAAGAAGATATAAATTGAATGAGTATAATCTGATATATAATAATTGCTTTAGTTCCACTATATTTATTGTTTATGGTTTTTAATATTTTTGGAAGGCAAAATAAACAGGGTCCAGGCCAAATGTTTTCTTTTAACCAATCGGGTATAAAACAATTCTTGCCTAATAAAAATAAAATAACATTCAAAAATGTAGCTGGTATGAAAGAAGAAAAAGAAGAATTGTTAGAAATTGTTGATTTTCTTAAAAATTCAAAAAAATTTACTGATTTGGGCGCAAAAATACCTAAGGGCGTTTTGCTTATGGGCAGTCCTGGTACAGGAAAAACCCTTTTGGCAAGGGCCATTGCTGGCGAAAGTAATGTACCTTTTTTCCATATTTCTGGATCAGAATTTGTAGAAATGTTTGTTGGTGTCGGTGCTTCTCGTGTAAGATCAGCTTTTGCAATTGCTAAAAAAGCTTCGCCTTCAATACTTTTTATTGACGAGATTGATGCCATTGGCCGAGAAAGAGGATCGGGTATTGGTGGTGGCCAAGATGAAAGGGAGCAAACATTAAATCAAATATTAGTAGAGATGGATGGATTTGACAATAATACCAATGTAATCGTAGTGGCAGCTACTAATCGACCTGATGTTTTAGATAGCGCTTTATTAAGACCCGGCCGATTTGATAGGAGAATTATTTTGCATTTACCAGATATTAATGAAAGAGAAGAGATTCTCAAGCTGCATCTCAAAAATAAAAAAATTAATGGCAATGTTAATGTTCGTAAAATTGCCGAGAGAACACCTGGCTTTTCTGGAGCCGATTTAGAAAGTTTAGCCAATGAAGCCACGTTACTAGCAGCAAAAAATAATCAAAAAGAAGTAAACGAAGAAGATTTATTGAAATCAATCGAAAAAGTAATTTTAGGACCAGAAAGAAAAAGCCATATTATTCAACCCAAAGAAAAAGAAATTACGGCTTATCACGAAAGTGGCCATGCTTTAGTTGCTTCTAAATTAAAAAATGCTGATCCCATTCATAAAATATCAATTATATCTCGAGGGCGAGCGGCTGGTTATACTTTACAACTGCCAACCGAAGATAAAAATTTTTCAACTCGGTTAGAAATATTAGACGAATTAACAACTTTAATGGGTGGCTATAGTGCTGAAGAAATTATTTTTGACGATATATCAACTGGCTCAGCCAATGATTTAAAAGTTGCATCTGAAAAAGCTAGAGCTTTTATTATGAAATTCGGTATGAGTAAATTAGGACCAATATCCTTAGCCGAAGATGAATCAATATTTTTAGGTAAATCATTGACATCAAAACACAATTTTTCTGAAGAATTGTCGGCTAAAATTGATGAAGAAATGAGTGGTTTATTAAACACTGCCCATAAAAAAGCCAAAGATATTATTAATGAAAATAAACCAGTTTTAGAAAAAATTGCTAAAACATTATTGGAAAAAGAAACATTAGAAAAGGAAGAATTTTACGCATTGCTTGAAGAAAAATAATAAACAAAAAACCGCTAAGTTTAGCGGTTTTTTGTTGGTGGACGATAGAGGACTCGAACCTCTGACCTCTACAATGTCAATGTAACGCTCTAACCAACTGAGCTAATCGTCCATAAAGCTATATTAACATATTTACATTTTTTTATCAATATTTTTCGCTGTCATAAAAGAATTTAAATACTTGACCGATGTATTTATGTTTATTATTTTAATTAACATCTTGGTGGGCGTAAATGGATTCGGACCATTGACCCCGGCTTTATAAGAGCCGTGCTCTAACCAGCTGAGCTATACGCCCACCAAAATGATAATTCTTTTTTGAAACAATTAATATATCGGATATTACTAATAGTATATAAATTGGAATATCCGCTATAAGAGACATAATCTAACCAGCTGAGCTATACGCCCAATTAAAAATGTTATTAGTGATTTCATTTTACCAGTTTTTTAGAAGAAATTCAAGCCTATTGATTTTTATTTGATTTTATTATATTATGATGATATATTACAATATTTTAACTATCATGCAAATATTATTTAAAGATACTGGAAAAATAAGATTTGATAAATGATTGGCCTATAAATTCCCGGAAAAAAGTCGGGAATTTTTTAACCATAATATAAAAAATGGCAAGATTTTATTAAATAAAATCATTGTTAAACCATCGATAAAATTACAAATTAATGATGAAATTGATATTGATGATAAAATTTTTGAACAATTTAAAGTTGAATTGTTGCCAAATAAAACAATAAAGCTAAAAATTGTTTTTGAAAATGATGATTTTGCGATAATTGATAAGCCGGCTGGGTTATTGGTGCATCCAGTCAAAGCTGACGATAACAATACATTGGTTAACGCCTTAATACATAAATGACCAAAAATTATAAATGTTGGCGATGATCCTTTAAGACCTGGTATTGTTCATCGTTTAGATAAAGATACATCGGGATTAATGATTATTGTAAAAAATCAATTGGCTTTTAAAAGTTTTAAAATAAAATTTCAAAACCATAAGGTTCAGAAAATTTATATGGCCTTGATTTATGGTAAATTAAAAAATAAAAGCGGGACCATTAATACACCTATTGCTAGATCAAAAAATAAATTCAATCATAGAAAAATAACTTTAGATAATAGTGGTAAAGAAGCTATAACTGATTATGAAGTTATAAAAGAATTCGAAAAAACTTCTTTAATAAAAGCTTACCCTAAAACCGGGAGAACTCATCAAATCCGAGTACATCTATCTTCGATGTCAAACTATATTATAGGGGATAATGAATACGGTTCAAGCCGAATAAACAAGAAATATAACATTACTCGTCAGTTTTTACATTCAACGGAATTGATTTTTGATTATAAAAGAGAGAAATATCATTTTATTTCTAAATTACCAAAGGATTTGTCTACCTGACTTAAACAATTTGAACAGGTTGACTAATCGTTGTTTTTTTGGTAATATCTTACATGCGTATAAATTAATTGACTATAAATTAAGTAAAATGACAAAAAGTATCTTTGCAATAAATGAAGAAATCAAAAAAGATTCAAAAACCGTTTTAGATAATATAAAAGTTGGCGATACAGTCAAAATTGTATTAAAGTTAAAAGAAACAAATCCAGATAAGAAATCCAAGGGTAGTAAAACCCAAACGGTTCAAGGATTGGTGCTAGCTCGCAAACATAATAAAGAATTGGGTGCAGCCATTACCATCAGAAGTATTGTTGATTCGGTTGGGGTAGAATGAATTATACCACTATACACTAGCGATATTATTAAAGTTGACATTCTAAAATCGTCTAAGGTCAGACGAGCAAAACTGTATTATATTCGTAGAAAATCTATAAAAGAAACGAAAGCCAAGTTGAGAAAAGAAACAAAAAAAGTAGTAGAAGAATCAGTTGGTGATAAGAAAGGTGATATTGTTGAACCAGAAACTACAGAGGAAAAACCACAATAGATTCATTTAAAAAAGATTTGGTAAACAAATCTTTTTTAAATGTTGAAATTTCGAAATAAACATGGTAAAATGAACAAATGTGTAATTGGTAAATAGAAAATAGTAATTAGAAAAACAATGGTAAAGCAATTGTAAGATAATGCAAACAAAGTTTCTAGGTGTCTGGGTAGTCATTTGGAACATTAATTTGTTTTAGATAGCTCAGTCTTATAATACTCTTTATGCCGAAGTGGCGGAACTGGCAGACGCGCTACTTTGAGGTGGTAGTGGTAGCAATACCTTGTGGGTTCAAATCCCACCTTCGGCACTAGAAATTAAATCAAAACCTCCTCTTTTAAAAGTTGTGCGATTAATATCGCAACTCAAATAACTCTGTAAAAAGAGAATAACAAACAATTAAAAAAATCCCTTCAATATAAAAGTAATATCTTTAACAACTTTTAAAAGAGGGGGTAAACAATAAAATATGAAAAATACAAAATTTTGGACATTAGTTATTTTAGTTATCTTTTTATTTGGTAGTTTTGGTGCTTATTTTATTAGTAGTTTAACTAGTGGCACTACTGATTTACAACTAGACAATAAAGAAATAGAAATAACACCGACGCCCGAAGAAAACACTGATGATAAATCAATATTAATTTTTTACTCAAGTACCTGTCCGCATTGTGATAATGTAAAAAAATATTTAGCTGATAATAAAGACGGTTTGAGCGTAGGTATTAAAACCTTAAAAATCGATGATCCAAAAAATGATAAAGATAATTTGGCTTTAGCTCTGCAAAAAGCTCAAGAATGCAATTTAGGTGAAAGCTGAGGCGTTCCGCTTATGTATAACGATGGCGAATGTTTAATGGGTGATCAACCGATCATTGACTATCTTAGCCAGAAAATTAATTAATTAAAAAATGGCCTATTGGCCATTTTTTAATTGGCGACGATAAAGTTTATGATGATATTCAATCGCAAAACGATGAGATTCATTTTGTATAGCTATCAATAAATTTTTTAAACCGCCGCTTAAATCCTTTAAAAAAATATATTGAATTTGCTGATTTTTGTATACGAGCAACTGTTTTTTACCTTTAGCTAATGATCCCAATAAAACATCTTTAAAATTTGGGTTCTGAGAAAAAATTGATATAGCAGCATTTAATTGAGCAATCCCGCCATCAATTAATATTAAATCAGGTTTAGGTCAATAAATATTATTAGTTCTTCGTTTAAATATTTCTTTAAGCATTAAAACATCGTTTGGTAATAATTGGGTATAGCGAATTTTAAATTTTTTATAGGCTTTTTTGTTTGGGCTACCATCAGAAAAAAATACTAATGAAGCGGTGGCAAATTGACCAGAAATATTAGAAACATCATACATTTCGATATGGCGAATTGGCGATATAGCTTGAAAAATTTTGCTCAGTTCATCTAACGATTCTTTAAATTTATCATCGCAAGTATTAATAAATTTGGTATGCTTGGCAATATTATTAACGGCTAAAATTTGTTGCTTTACAATATTAGCTCTTTCAAATTCTTGATTTTTAATTAATTTATCAATTTGCGAATATAATGTCTTTAAAAAGGCTTGATTTTTAAAAGTAAAAAAATTCTTTAAATTTTTGATATTATTTAAATATATGATTCTATCGGTTTTTGTAAAGGTTTGATTTTGAATACAACAATAACCAGGGCATAGCTTTAACTGATTATTCATGCAGGGTTTTTTGTGATTGGTTTTACAGGTACAAAATGGAAAAATCGGCTGTAGTAATTTAAGCAAGGCTTTTAAATGGGTGCCAGAAGTGAAGGGCCCAATAATCGTGCCATTTTTAACCTGTTGATTGTGAGTAATTAAAACCTTAGGGAAAAGATCATTAGTAATGTTTACAAAAAAATAATTTTTATTATCTTTGAATATAACATTAACCCGGGGTTGATGTTTTTTTATTAATTTTGATTCAAGTATTAGAGCTTCGATATCATTTTGAGTTATTTGCCAAGATAAATTTTTGGCATATTTAGAAATAGTTTGATTTTTGGATTGTTTGTCGTCCAGATAAGATTTAAGTCTTTGGTTAATATTGCTGGCTTTACCAACATAAACAACCTCTTTTTGGTTAGAAAAAATATATACTCCTGGCAATTTGGGACTAGTTTTAATTTTATTAATAATTGACTTATTCATGAATTATGACAATTTAAGAATGTTTAACAATGAGTGGCCAGTCATTTCGGATGGTGGATTAATATTAAAAATGTCTAAAATAGTTGGACTGATATCAGCTAAAATACCAACCGCTGTTTTTTCGTGAGATAGTATTTCGTTGGGGCTTAGTGATTGTAGGTTTTTTCATTGATTAGCCACAAAATGAATTGGCACAAAACTATCGTTGTGACTAAACTCAGCTTCGCCGGTAAAAGGATTTTTCATTTTTTCAATATTGCCATGATCGGAAGTAATAATAAATGAATAATTATGCTTTAGTCCATAAGTAATTAATTTTTCCATTTCGTGATTAAGTATAGAAATGACGGTTTTAGCAACATCAATATCACCAGTATGACCAGCCATATCGGCATTAGGATAGTTGATTAACAAAAAGTCATAAATATTTTCATCCATAATTTGTTGAGCTCTTTCAGTGATGCTTTGGGCGGATAAATAGGGATTAGCTTTAAAATCAAGAGATGGATCGGACGGCAAAATAAATCAATATTCATTGGGAAAAGGCTTTGGATTAAGACCATTAAAATAATAGGTAACGTGCAATGATTTGATAGCTTCACTGAGATGAGCTTGACGTTTTTGATTTTTCGATAAAACTGCGGATAAGCATTGATTAATTTGTTCATTAGGAAAAGCTACTTTTACATTTAATCCTTTCTTTAAATCGGCGAAACTGATTATTTGAAGACCCGTGATACCAGCTTGGTTGGTATTAAGACGACTGACTAAATATTCCATGGGAAAAGAATTCGGTTTTAAATTAAACAATACCAAACCGTCATTACTATTAATGGAGTGAAAAGAGTTCTCAACTGCAAATGGCTCAATAAATTCATCACTTATGTTTTGATTTTTTAATTCATTTAAGTGATCAAGCAAATTATAAACATTAGCTGATTTTTTGTTAATAATAAAATTGTAAAATTTATCTAGATATAGTTCGCTATGTTCATTAAGAGCATAAAATCGGCCACTGATAGATCCAATATTAATGCCACCAAGATTACTAGCTTCAGCATTTAATTTGTTGATCAAATCGATTATTTCATTACGAGGGCCATCTTTACCATCAGCGATTAAATGAATACATAAATTATTTAAACCTTGGCTACGTGCCATATAGATTAAAGAAATCAAATGATCAAGTGAAGCAATCGTATTATTAGAACTAATCATGCCTAAAAGATGCAGTGTGCTATTGTTGGCTTTAACATAATTAATGGTGTCAAGCAATGTTTTGTTACTTAAAAAAGAATTATCTTGAATGCTTTGGTCAATTCGCGTTTTAGTTTGATAAATAATTTTACCGGAGCCAAGAATTAAATGACCAACTTCGCTTGATCCTTCTTCTAAAAATCTTAAGCCACTAGCTACACCTGAAGTTTGCAAGGCATAATACGGATAATCTTGTTTTAAACTTTCGAAAAATGGAGCTTTATATAAAAACAGCGGGTTGGTATGATCCGAATGTCCAATCCCTCAGCCATCAACAATAATTAAACAAACTTTTTGATGATTCATGATAAAAATATTATTGATAATTGAAGTTATTATACCATAAAGATTGATTAAAAACAAAAATTTTGGTAATCTAGAGCTATAACCAAAAAAACATGGACTTAACTATAATCATACCAGCTTATAATGCCGAACAATTTATTCAAAACAACGTTCAAGGTTTAATAAATCGTTTCAATAACAGCGAAATTATTGTTGTGGACGATGGCAGCAATGATAAAACTTTTGATAAACTATCGACATTGGCTGATAAAATCAAAATTATCAAGCATTCTCAAAATTTAGGCAAGGGAGCCGCTATTCGCAGTGGTTTTTTCTCGGCTAGTGGTGATATAGTTATATTTACAGATGCCGATTTACCATACGGCTTAGATAATATTGAAAAATTATATTGACAATTAAAAAATAGTCAGAATGATGTAGTCATTGGCTATCGTCATCGTTTTAAAGAAAGTTTTTTTAGACATTTAACTCATTTAGCGATTAATGTTATGATTGAAGTGCTGTTTTTGTGAAATATCTATGACACGCAATGCGGTTTAAAAGGTTTTAAAAAAAATTTTATTGATGAAATAAAAACAAAAATGCGAGTAAACAATTTTACGGTTGATATTGAAATATTGCATTTAGCCAAAATAAAAAATAAAAAAATTGAAAGGTTTCCAGTTACAATGTCTACTAAAAATAGTGTTACCACAATTAAATTTAAAGATACAATTATTATGTTTTTCGATATTTTGAAAATTCGTTTTAATAAAAATTATTTTTAATTAATATGTGAAAAAAAACTTTCCAAAACATATTAAAGTCACCATGACTAATTGGAACTTTAATGATTTTACTGATTTATGTATTTTTGTTTGCCCAGATTCCTTGAAAGTTAATTTTTACTGATACCATGGTATCAGGAGGCGATACCGGCTCGCACAATTATATCGCTTATAAACTTAAATCAATCTTTCCAACTATTAAAACTTGAACTCACGATTGATATGGTGGTTTCCCATTTTTATACTTTTATCCGCCTTTAATGTTTGTAATTTCAACACTTATAAGTTTCGTTTTAAAAATTAATGTGGCTTTTAAATTAACAACCTTGCTAGGCACGTTAATTTTACCAATTTGTGTGTATTTGGGACTAAAACTTCTAAAATATAAAAACTTTATACCGGAAATCGGGGCTTTAG
The DNA here is from genome assembly GCA_022709715.1 of Patescibacteria group bacterium. Taxonomy (GTDB): domain Bacteria; phylum Patescibacteriota; class Minisyncoccia; order UBA6257; family JAKLIH01; genus JAKLIH01. The sequence goes on from JAKLIH010000001.1 coordinate 131,969, forward strand.
GGTCACTTGGTTTTTTGTTTTTAGAGGCCTTTAGCATTTATGGTGGAAATATTCCTAGCACTTTAGCTGGCGAATTTTCTTATTCTTTTTCTTTTGCCTTGTTTTTCCTGTTTTTTGGTTTGTTTGCTAGGGGTATGGAAGAAAATAAATATATTTTGCCAAATATTATTATTTTAGCCATTATGGCTTTGTCCCACCCCTTTCCGGTGATAAGCGCTACACTGTATGCAATTGGATTAATTTTAATTAAAAATAATAGAGTAAAAAGATTAATTTATAGTTTAAAAGTTTTTGGTTTAGCGTTTGGCATAACCGCTTTTTGATCAATTCCGTTTCTATATTATAAATCTTATACTAGCATGATGAGTTGATACAAAACAGTTAAACTAAGCGAAATGTTTCCAATTACTCTTCAACTATTTTGACTAGCCGCTATAGCTGGATTGTTTTTTACTATAAAAAATCGAGATAAAAGAATTTTTAATTTTTTGATCATTGGTTTAAGTAATTTAATTTTGTTTTTAACCATTAATAAATCACCAATCTATAATACTCGTTTTCTACCATTCTTTATTATGAGTTATATTTTAGTAGGATCAATTGGTCTGGGATGATTAATTAAAGAAGCTTTAAATAGATCAAAATGATTAAATGCATTAGTTGTGCTTTTAATTATTTTGTGAAATTTAGCTATGATTGATCCGAGTTTTATTTTTGGTCAAAATACCAAAATAAAATCATCAGTAAAGTATATTCCATATTGAATGGAATGAAATTATAAAGGGTTTGAAGATAAAGACGTTTATCAAACTGAAGCTTTGCCTTTATTTGAATATTTAAAAAAATTGCCTTATGGAAAAATAATGTGAGAGTATCGCCCTGAATATGATGCATTTGGAACGCCTCGTTTTTTGGAAAATTTACCAATTTTAACTGGTAAACCAACTTTTGAAGGATTGTTAATTGAATCATCAGTTTTTGGCCCGTTTCACTTCATAAATCAAACGGAAACAACCCAAAGTCCAACTTCAGCTATTGCTGGTTTTGAATATCCACCTTTTAATTTTAAAAAGGGAGTTGAGCATCTGAAAATGGTTAATGCTCGTTATTTTGTTGCTTATACCGAAAATATAAAGAAACTAGCCAGTGAAAACATGATCTGACTAAATAATATTGGCTCGTTTTCAGTTTATGAATTACCACAAAACAATATTGTGGATGTTTTTAATGATTTTCAAATAACTAAAAAACAAAAAGATTGAATACAAAAATCTATCAGTTGGTATAAAAGCAATAATCTTGATCAACCAATTGTATTTTATCAAAATGCGAAGCAAAAGAAACTTTTAGAACAAGCCAGCCACGAGCCAAATACATCGCCCATAAAAATTAATGACCTTCAAGAAAACAAATTATCATTTTCTACTGAAAACATTGGAAAACTGCATATGGTTAAAATATCTTATTTCCCAACTTGAAAAGTAAAGGGTGGTTATGGGCCATTTTTAATGTCACCTTCTTTTATCGGGGTGATACCCACTGAAAAAAATGTAACGGTCTATTTTGGTCAAGGTATAATTGATAACTTAGCCTATCTAATTACTTACATTTCTATATTATTTGTTGTTGTAAAACTATTTAAGCCAAAATGATTATCATGGTTTTAATAGCATAAATCATAAATTTGTGATATAATCAAATTAACAAAAACATAATATAATATTATGACAGGATTACCCAAAACTACAAAAGAAAATATATCTAGCGTTGGTGATGAAAAACAAACTGATAAAATTGAAAATACTGAGCAAACACAAACTAATCCGATTAAAAAGAATACATTACCAGATGCTGATCAATCTTTTGTTAAAAATATGCCTAAAAAACCGTCTAAAAAAGACATACTGGATGATAAACTAATTGAGTCTAAGGGAGATAAATATTATGCTCAGCTTTTAAAAACCACAAATATTAAAGAGGTAGCTGATGTTTTGAATGCCAAAAAAATAGATATTATTGATAAAGACAAGATAGAAAAAATGGATAAAGCTATGATCCATTTAAAAAACTTGGAGAACTCGGTAATAAAAATAGAAGAAGTATTTTCAAAAGACGCTGATGAAAAAACCAAGTTAGAATATGTTCATGGATTGTTAGAAAAAGGGAGAGATCCTTTTGAATCTTTAAAAGATATAAAAGATCGTAGAATTGTAAATAGAGTAACTAGAATTTTACTTCAAAACGAAAGTGTTAATGATTTTTTTGTAACTTATTTTGGAGAAGAAGCATCTTTTGATCGTGAAGAATGATTATTAAAAATTTCTCAGAATACTGGTTCAAAAGAATTAACCAATATTTTAAATGATTTTTTTGAACAGGTAAGAAAATATAAAGAGAAAGAGAAAGAACAGGAGGTGCCTTATTTTGACTTTGTAACTTGGGCGGAATTGTTAAAACAATACCATGAAAATCATCAAGAAGATCACGACAATAATTCTTTAGAGAGTATTCTAGAAGATATGGATGTTGGCCAATTAAAATATGAGATCGAAAAATACATTATCAATAATGAAGATAATGCGGATAAATATGAAGAAATAACAGCATTTTATAATGGATACTTGGATGCTGGTTTTAACTCAGAAGCATTAAAAAATATTGATATTGACAATCTGACCAGTGAATTAGAGTCTTTTACCGAAGATTATTTAAGCAACGATAAAAATGACCAAGACGATATATCAACTATTTTAGATTTAATTCAAAACCTGCGGGCCGAATGACAGCCTGAAGAATCAGGCGGAAATAATGACGAAGTTAAAAAAGAAGACAAAGAAGATGACGGCGAAGTTAAAAAACCATCTAAAGGTCCCGCTGGATTTTGATCAACTATAGGATCTTTGCTAGGATGAAAGATTGGTGAATTTGCAATACCATTTTTAATTGGATCATTATTTGCACCCATTACGACTGCTCTTGTATTGTCAAAACAACGCCTACAAATGGTAAAAAGTGGTAAAAATTTTGAAGTAAAAATAGACCTTGATGGCCTAGATGAATTATACAAACAATTTCTTTTAATAAAAGACTCTTCGTCGGATAAAAAGAAGTAAAAATATAACTTAACTTAAATATTTACTACAATTAATACAAAAATCAGAGGCTGGATTAACGTCCAGCTTTTTGATTTCAATATCTTTGTGGCATTTTTCACAAATACCAAAAGTGCCAGTTTTAATTTTGTGTAAAGCTTCGACAATTTCTTTTAATCTAGATTCAAGTAATGATTCATTGGCAAGTTTGTTTAAATATTCACTAACTTCAAGAGCATTATCTTCTTCGGATAAGCCAATGGATGGCATAAAAGAATCAAAATTGTTAGGATCGTTGGTTTTGACAACACCAAAATTAGACAACTCTTGTTGGATTTTCTTTTTTTCGGCTTCTAATTGTTTTTTATAAGAATCGATCTGTTGATCATTAAGCATAAAACTAGTTTAAAGATTATTACATTATATATTATTTCAAATTTAGAAAAATTTGTCAACGGCCAATTGGCTTTTTATAATTCTGGTTTTTTGAGCAAATGATTGACTATTGTTAAAAAAATGATATAATAATATAAATTAAGCGGGTGTCGTATAGTGGCTATTATATCTCCTTGCCATGGAGAAGACGGCAGTCCGATTCTGCTCACCCGCTCCTGATGTTAAATAACAATTAAACAAAATTTGCAATGATTATTTTTCTGTAGGCACTTCGTGTCAGTCCGTCCCAGCGACTAATTTTGTAACTTAAACACTTTAGCAAAACTTCTCACTGCGTTCGGCCTTATTCAGGCGTCGTTTTGTGCACACATTGATAGTGACAACTTAAATAGTTTGTCATAATAGCAGGTCACAGCAAAATTAGTGCGGGATAAAATTCTGCTCATGTACTCAAAGTAAACAATAACGATTAAATAAAATTTTGCTCATGTACTCATTTTGTAAAAAGCAATAGATCTTACTAATTTAAAATAGAATATTTAATATGGCAACAAATTTATAAAAATAATAATTTTTGTTTATGCCAGCTAAAATATTTTCAGCCACCACCTTAGGGTTGGATGCGGTTTTAATAGAAGTGGAAGTTGATGTATCTAAAGGAATGCATTCTTTTGATGTTGTGGGACTAGCGGACAGCGCCATTAAAGAATCTCGTCAAAGAGTTGGTTCAGCTATCAATAATTTAAAACTGGAATCACCTTTAAGAATAACTAAAAAAGTAATTGTTAATTTAGTTCCAGCCAATATTAAAAAATCTGGTTCTGGTTTTGATTTACCAATTAGTATAGCTTTTTTAGTAGCTAGTCAACAGCTAACAATTACTCGAGAAAAATTAGATAGTATTTTATTTGTTGGCGAAGTAACTCTAGATGGGTTTTTAAAACCAATAAGTGGTGTTATCAGTATTACGGAAATGGCTGAAAACAAAGGTTTTAAAGAAATTGTTGTACCGAAAGATAATGAGATTGAAGCTTTGATGATTAAAAAAAATATAAAAGTTGTGGCTTTAAATAAATTGAGCGAAGTAATTGATTATTTACTAGATAAAATCAATTATCAAGAAACAAAAATTGATATCAATGATTATTTATTAACAAAAACACCGATCAACGAAGTTGATTTTGGTGATATTCGTGGTCAATATGCAGCAAAAAGAGCTATAATGATTAGTGCTAGTGGTGGGCACAATTTAATTATGGTGGGATCGCCTGGATCGGGAAAAACATTATTGGCAAAAGCGTTGGCCAATATTTTGCCACCATTAACATTAACGGAATCCTTAGAAATAACCAAAATATATAGTATAGCTGGTTATTTAAACATTAATAATCCTTTGGTAAATAGAAGACCGTTTCGATCACCCCATCATAGTGCTTCGTCGGCTTCAATTGTCGGTGGCGGAGCCACACCTAAACCCGGAGAAATAAGTTTGGCCCATCGGGGTATTCTTTTTTTAGATGAGTTGCCGGAATTTAATCGATTGGTTGTTGAGAGTTTAAGACAACCGTTAGAAGAGGGAAGCGTTACTATTACTCGAGTTGAAGATAGTTTAACTTTTCCAGCTAAATTTATATTAATATCCGCTATGAACCCTTGCCCGTGTGGATGATTAAATGATGATCATCACGAATGCAATTGCACAGCTAATAATATTTTAAAATATCAAAAGAAAATATCTGGGCCAATTTTAGATAGAATTGATTTGCAAATAAATGTTAATAGTGTTGATTTTGAAAAAGCTTTTCAACCCAGTAATAGAAATGAAAACAAACAAATCCAAGAAAAAATTATTATGGCTCGGCAAAAGCAAGCAATTCGTTTTAAAAACAATCCAAGGCATATTTTATTAAATGGCGAAATGAATGTTAAAGATATTGAGATTTATTGTCCAATCAACGATGAATTAAAAGCCATTTTAAAAACCGCCATGGACAAATATGCTTTAACCATGAGATCGTTACATAAAATAATCAAGATCAGCCGGACAATTGCTGATCTTGAAAATAGTAATGATATTTTACCAGCCCATATAATGGAAGCTTTACAATACAAAACTGGCTTTAATGAAATTATTAATTAACCATATTAATTTTTATAATTAATTCCTTTTGGTCGCGAAGAATTTTTAGTTTGATGGTATCGCCCATGCAAACATTTTTTAAATATTCATTAATTGGGTGTTTTAAATTTATGGGTTGGTTGTTTATTTCTAAAATAATATCGCCTTCTTTGATACCATACTTTTCAGCTAAACTACCAGTTAATACGCTAGGCTGACTAGTGCCATAAACAATAAAAGCACCATAATTAACTGGCAAATTGTAGGTTTGCTTTGATAAATCATCAATAATAATATAACGAACCCCTAAAGAAACTTGCTTAATAGCGCCAAATGATTTTAAATCTCTAAGAATTTTTTTAACTGGATTAATGGGGATGGCCAGTCCGATATTTTCAACTCCACTAACAGCTAGGGTAGTAATACCGATGACTTGACCTTGGGTATTGAACAGTGGACCACCAGAATTACCTGGATTAATAGCGGCATCAGTTTGAATCAGTCCTTTATATTCTAGAACTCCTCGATAATTGCTATCGGCTTTAACATAACGAGACAAACCAGAAACAATACCTTTGGACACCGTTTTTTCAAATTCATCTAAAACATTGCCAATGGTAATGACTGTTTCACCAAGTGAAATTTTAGTGGCATCCCCCAACTTAACTGTAGGGAATATTTGTTTTTTATCAACTTGTAATTTTAAAACCGCGATATCATTGATGTCATCATAATGAAACAGAGCGCAATCAAAAAATTTGTCATTTCATAGTATTTTATAAACTAATTGTCGATTGGAAATGGGGTGAAAATTCGTAATTACCAGGCCATTAGTGGTAGCAATAAACCCGGAGGAATTGCCAATTTTTTCAAAATATTCATTTTTAATCTTAAGATTGGTATTATTGGTAGATGCATCAATAGGTTTTAAAGCAAAAATACTAACAATGGTTGGTAAATTTTTATGAATAATATTGATAATTTTATTATCATTGGTTTCAGTTTTAAAAAGACAATTAAACATATTAATAGTATTTTAAGGTTTTATTAACTAAACTATAACATAATCAAAAAATAAAAACAAGACAAAATGTAAAATATTTTATTAATTAATAATTTCGAAAACTAAAGTAACCTTTGACTTTTATTAGAAAATTTGATAGAATTATAAAAATCGAATTATGTTTAAATTGCTTAAAAAATTTATTACTTTAACATTAACAGCTGGACTGGGTGTATATATTTGTCAAAGAATTTTTCCCGAAATCATCGTAACTCGCGATTTGAAACCATTAATTATGTTTTTGATCATTTTTTCGGGGTTAACATTAGTGATAAAGCCAATCCTGGATATTTTGTTAAAACCCTTAATGATTTTAACATTGGGTTTATTGTCAATAATTGTTAATATGGGTATAGTCATGTTAGCCAATAATTTTACTAAAGCCATGATTATCAATGACAATTTTACTCTCTTTAAAGTTACGTTTATTATAGGATTAATTGGCTTTGGAGTAAACTTGGCAATTGGTTTAAATAGCGATTAATTATCTAAACATAAATATAAAAAAATACTATGATACACAAAATTGTTTCAATTATTCAATTAGTTAGCGCTTTAATCTTAATTATTTTAGTCATGATGCAACAAAAGGGTGGTGGTTTATCTGGCTTTTTGGGTGGATCGTCTACTACTTATATGAAAAAACGTGGTTTAGAAAAATGACTTCATATTTTAACTATTGTTTTGATAGCTATATTTATTATTGCTTCGATCGTTATTTTTGTGGTAAAATAATGTCAAAACATTAAATTACAACATGCTTAATTTTCAGAAAATCAATCGCTTGTGAAAAAACTTTTCACCCAAAGAAAGGTTTATGGCTTTTTTGTTTATAATTTTGGTGATGGCCAGTTTGATTAAAATCACATCATTGATATTAAACAAAGTAACTCAATGAAAACCAGCTATAGGTGGTAGTTTAAATTATGGAACTTGGACTTCCCCTAAAAATTTAAATCCAATCATTAGCCAAAATAACGATTCCGAACAAGAATTAATTAATATGATTTATAGCGGTATTATTGAGGAAAATGGCCAAGGCGGTTTTGAAAATGACTTAGCTGAAGATATTATCATCAATGAGTCAAAAACAGTTTACGAGATTTATTTAAAAGACAATGTTTACTTTCAAGATGGTGTTAAATTAACGGCTGATGATGTTGTGTTCACCGTAATGTTAATGAAAAATTACGATTATAAAAGTCCTTATTTCAGTTTATTTAAAGATGTAAAAGTAGAAAAACTTGGCGAATTAATGGTAAAAATAACCGTGCCGGCAAGTCAATCCAATTTTTATAGTTATCTAAATTTTAAAATTATACCTAAACATTTATGAGAGTCTATATCGCCAGATCAATTTGCCGTTCATGAATTAAATATAAAACCAATTGGTTCGGGTCCATATATGATAGCCAAAGTGGAAAAAAATAAAATGGGTAACATTGTAAACATTGCCCTTAAGCGTCACAAAAAATATTTTAAAAATACTTTTATTGAAAAACTTAATGTCCAATTTTTTGATGATAGCGAAAGTGCCTTTGCGGCTTTTGTGAAAGGAAATATTGATATGATAAAAGAGATAACACCTTATCAAAAAGATTTGATTCATAAAAAGAACAAAATAAAATTAAATCATTTAAAACTACCTCGTTATTACGCTATTTTCTTAAATCAGAAAAACCCATTATTAGCTAACCGAAAAATTAGTGAAATTTTAGACATTGCCACCAACAAACAAGCCATTATTGATACAATATTTTTTGGCGATGCTGAATTGTTAAATTCACCTATTGCTAGTCATTTTATTGGTTATGAAAAAAGTTTAAATGAAAATTTATATGATTTGAATTTAGCTAAAGATAAATTAAAAGATCTCGGTTATGTTGACAAAGACGGTGATGGCATTTTAGAAAAATGAAATGGTAAAACTAAAACTGATTTAGAATTCTCTCTTTTACTGCCTTCCAACAATGAATTAATTCATTTAGCCGATATGATTAAAAAAGATTGAGAGCAATTGGGGGTAAGAGTTAATTTGCAAATTGTGCCACTTCAAGAACTATATAAAGATTATCTGAAAACTCGCAATTATGATGCATTGCTATTTGGTGAAACTTATACTATAAATCCAGATTTGTATTATTTTTGACATTCAAGCCAAGCCGATGATTTAGGTTTAAATTTATCTGTCTATAAAAATGTAGCGGTGGATGCGATTTTAGAAATTAATCATAATACCAGCGATAAAGAACAGATTGAAAAAAATTTAAAAGAATTACAAGAATTACTTTTTATTGATAGACCAGCGATATTTCTAAATAATCCAAATTATATAAGTGCTTATTATAAAAAATTAAAGATTGACGATAATCAAATCTATAATTCATTTCCAAGCTCACTCACTAATATTGACAAGTGGTATATTGAGCAGAGAAGAGTTATGAAGTAAAAGAGTAAGAAGTAAATAGTAAGTAGTAATTAGTAAAAAGTAAATCCTAATACTCTAATAAACTAATACACTAAACAAAGACAAAAAGATAACTCAAATCTCAAAAGTCAAAAGTCAAAAATGTAAATCAAAAATAAAAGATAAAAAATCCCCCTCTTTTAAAAGTTGATTACAACTTTCTAAAAAAGGGGGCCGAGCTCCCTCCTTTAAAACTCAAGCGTTTTTCAAACGCAAAGATTTAAAAGAGTTTGTAAAGAAGGGGGTAAAAAACTAAAGAGCAACTGATAATTGGAAAATATTTTACTAATTGTTTATTACTATTTACTCTTTTTATTACTATTTACTAATTACTATTTACTAATTACTATTTACTAATTACTATTTACTAATTACTATTTACTAATTACTATTTACTAATTACTCTTTAAGCCGAGGTGGTGGACCCGACAACCTATTAACTTTAATTTTGAATCGTTTTATTTTGGTTATCAGGCGATACGCTCTCGTGCAATAATATGTTCTTTAAATATTGCTAATATTGGCAAAATTATTCAAAAATTGATAAATCAATTTTTACAAAGTTTCTAGGTGTCTGGGTAGTCATTTGGAACATTAATTTGTTTTAGATAGCTCAGTCCTATAACACTCTTTAAGCCGAGGTGGTGGAATTGGTAGACACGCAGTGTTCAGAACGCTGTGCTTTATCGCGTGTGGGTTCAAATCCCGCTCTCGGCACCCCCACACCCAGAAAGGTTAAGATTAAAAATAAAATTTTTAATCCAGGAACGTATAACTCTAATTTGTAATTATAATTTCAGCTTGAACGTTTAAAATTGTAAAATAATACTAGTCGCTCATAACCTTTACTGGGTGTGGGGGCTGGCCCCCATCACAGAAAGATTAGGATTAAAAATCGAGATTTTTAATAAATATAAATGAAAGTTGGTGTGGGGGCTGGCCCCGCTTCGCCTACCTGCCGGCAGGCAAGCTCCACAACTAACCAAAGGTTAGTGTGGGGGCTAGCCCCCAACACAGAAAGGTTAAGATTAAAAATCCCCCTCTTTTAGAGACCATGGCACCCGAAGGGTGCAAGTAGTATAATTAAACTTAGTTAAAAATTATAAAAAACATTTTAATAGAAATACTCCACTTTATGAATCAAAAATGGTTCTTAAAAGAGGGGGTAAACAATAAAATATGAATGAAGAAAAAACAATGGTAAAACCAACAACCCGAAAGTTGGTACCAAGACGATACAATAACCCAAGATCGATAGGGAAAAGACCTTTACCGATAAACAAGAATCGTGAAAGAGCTAAAGACGATCGCAATCCTGTAAAAATTATGGCTTTAGGCGGACTAGGTGAGTTTGGACGCAATATGTTTGTAATTGAATACAAAAACGAATGCATTATTGTGGATATGGGACTCCGATTTCCAGAAGAAAACATGCCGGGAGTTGATTTTATTATTCCCAGTATAGAATATTTTACAAATAACAAAAATTTAAAAATACTTGGAGTATTTATTTCCCATGCCCATTACGATCATTTGGGAGCTGTGCCTTATTTAATTTCAAAATTAAATTACCCACCAATCTATACAACTCCCCTTACCAAAGAAATTATTTTAAAGCGTCAAGATGAATTTAACAATATGAAAAAATTAGATATTCGTATTGTGGACGCGGATAAAAATAATCGAATCGAATTTGCTAATTTTATAATTAGTGTATTTCATGTTAATCACAATGTGCCCGATTCGGTTGGTTTTCTTATTGAAACCAAACAGGGTAATATTATGTATACTGGTGATTACAAGATCGATTTTAATCCAATTTTTGATCGCCCTGCTGATTTAACCCGAATTGTAAAATTGGCATCTTTAGGAGTGGATTTGTTATTAGCTGATAGCACGGGTATTGAGCAAGAAGGTCATTCTATTTCAGAGCAAGAAATTTTCCAAAATTTAGAGATTATTTTTATGCGAGCTCAGGGTAGAATTATTTTAGCCACTTTTGCTTCATTGATTAGTAGGTTACAACAAGCCATAGTTTTAGCTGAAAAATTTAATCGCAAGGTTGTGATCAATGGTTTTTCTATGAAAACCAATCTAGCCATTGCTAAAAAACTTGGTTATGTAAAATCTGAATTTAAAACCATTATTGATGTAAAAGAAATGCATCGTTATAAGCCAGAAGAATTATTAATTTTAACTACTGGGGCTCAAGGCGAAGACAATGCCGGTTTAATGAAAATTATTAATAAAGAAAATAAAAACATCCGAATCCAACCAGGGGACACAATGATCTTTTCATCTTCGGTCATTCCGGGTAATGAAATGGCTGTGCAATGTTTAAAAGATAGTTTAACTAAACAGGGTGCAAATATTTACCATTACAAGATGCTAGACATTCATGCATCGGGCCATGCCCACAAAGAAGATATCAAAATGATGCTAAATTTAATTAAACCTCAACAAATGATGCCAGTTCATGGATTTTATTATATGCAAAAACTGTTTAATGATTTAGCTCAAGATGTTTTAAAATTACATAAAGAAAATTGTTTACTAGTTAGTAATGGTCAAGTTGTTGAAATGACGCGAGGCAAAGCGGTCATTACTTCAAAATTTGTACCGGCTAATTATGTAATGGTTGACGGTTTGGGAGTCGGGGATGTTGGCGAAATTGTATTACGTGATCGTCAAGCCCTTTCTCAAGATGGCATGTTCATAATTAATCTTATTATTGATCGTAAAAATAAAGATATAAAAGTTTTGGAAATCATATCTCGCGGTTTCATCTTTATGAAAGATTCAAATGAATTAATAAAAAATACCAAAGAAAAAGTTACTCAAATAATCCATAAAAATATTCAAAAAGTATCTCAAGAAAATCTAAACGAAGCTTATATTCGCAATGTTTTAAGAGATGAAATTGGTTTATTTTTGTTCCAAAAAACCGAAAGACGACCAATGATCATACCTATTGTTATGGAGATGTAAAAATATTAGGAATTAAAAAATCGCGACTAAACCTATACAGGTTTAGTCGCGGTTTAATGTCTCCCCGGGAGGAATCGAACCTCCATCAATAGCTTAGAAGGCTACTACTCTATCCGTTGAGCTACGGGGAGAAAAAACTAGGTTATAAATTAACTCAAAATCATCTTTTTTACTGCTTTCATAGATTAATATTAGCATATTTGACATTTGAAATCAAGAACTTTTTTTGCTATACTTAACTTAATAAATCGATACTAAAACTTGATCATGAAAAGAGTCATATTAATAATTGGATTGTTATCAATAATGGCAGTTATTTTTATTTTGGTTGCAAATAAGCGCAATCAAATCAATGGTAAAATTGTTACTATTGATAGTGCTAATCGGATTATAACTATTAAAAATTCTGACCAAATTATTGATTTAAAAATAACCAGTCAAACCAAATTGTATGACAAAAATGGCCAACCGGCTTTATTTAATGATTTTAATGTTGGCTTTGGAGTAAAAGTTGCATTGCATAAGAATGAGGAGCTAACAGAAGTTAAAAAAATAAAAATTATTAGTGCTCCAAATATTATAATTATTACTCCCGAAAATAACGGTATTGTAAAAAATAATTTCCAAATTAAAGGAGTGGCTAGAGTTTTTGAAAACGTTTTACAAATTCAAGCTGTTGACAAAAAAACTAAACAAATTATTTTTAATAGCCCTACAGTAGCTCAACCATTAGACATTGGTTTGTTCGGCCCATTTGAAATAACTGTTAATTTTCCATACCAAAACGATGTAAACCAAATTGAAGTTAGCGCTTTTCAATATTCAGCTAAAGATGGATCGATAATTGATAAAACAACTATAAATTTAGATGTTGTAAAATAATAAAATGAAACTAAACCGTGGATTTGTTGAAAATTTATTTATCATTTCAGCCCTGTCTTTAATAGTGGCATTTTCAACTTTAATTTCAAAACAAGTAAAAGAAGTAGAAATTTTTTCATTAAAACCAATCAACAATGCCATTCGTAATTTTAAAGATAAAAATATATTGGTATTAGGTGTGGCAGGACTTGAGAGTAATGGAGCTTTACTAACAGATGTAATGATGGTCGTAAATGTTAACTTAGATAAATCATCAGTCAAAGCGGTGTCTATTCCTCGTGATTTATTAGTAAATATAAAAAACACCGAGAAGTTTACCAAGATTAATAATTTGTTAACCATTGATAATCCTCAGCTTAAAATTAAAAAAACCGATTTAATTAAAGACAAAATCGAACAGATTACTAATTTAAAAATCGACAATGTGGTTATTGTGGATTTGGATGGTTTTCGCTATTTTATCGATGCGATTGGTGGCATTAATGTATATTTGGACAAGCCTTTATATGATCCACAGTTAGCAAATCCGGATAATCCAAGCGAAAGATTCTATTTAGAAGCTGGCTGAAATTATTTGGATGGCAAGAAAGCAGCTAAATTTGTTAGATCTCGTTATGCGGCTACTGGTGATTTTTCTAGAATTGATCACCAACACGATTTATTGATGGCCGTTTTCCAAAAACTAAAAAAACTTAATGCTTTTACTAGTCCAGTCATGCTTTATAAAATTTATAGTAGCTGGAGTGGTTATCTATATACCGATTTTAACATTCAAGATGGTTTCAAACTTTTGCCTTTGGTAAAAAACTTGAATGCTAAAAATATTAAATTCACAACCATTAGCTATTCAAAACCAGAACCATTGCTTATTTCAAACAGTACGCTGGATTATGGTTATTACTTAATGCCAAAAATTGGTTTAGAAAACTATAACGACATACGTAATTATATTTATAATTTTCTTTATTAACTATGGAAACAAAAAACCCTAAAAAAATAATTGTTGGTCTAAATAACCCGGGCAAACAATATGATCAAACCCCTCACAACATCGGTAAGGTTTTTGTGGAGTGGCTAATTGATAAATTAATAGCTGATCAAAAAATGGAATCGAGTAGCAAATGAAAGGATGATAAAAAAAATATGGCTAAAATACTAGAAACCAAAGTTGGCCATAAAGATATAATTTTTGTTTTACCAAAAACATTTATGAATAATTCTGGCCAATCGGTTATTAAGATTTTAAATTATTATAAAATTGATGCGAAAGGTTTGATGGTTGTTCATGATGAATCCGATATGCTACTAGGCAAGTCCAAGTTGGGCTTTAGTCATTCAGCGGCTGGGCACAAGGGGGTTGATTCAGTGATTCAAAATTTAAAAACCCAATCTTTTTGAAGATTTAGAATTGGCATTAGACCTATTGATATTTCCGAATCAAAATATCAATTCAAGGCTGGTGATTATGTTGTTAAAAAAATGACCAAGGAAAATCAAAAAATTTTAATGCGTAATTTCGAAAAATTCTATATTGATATAATGCGATGAATTATTAACAGCTAACAATTGACTTATGGATAGTTTTATGTTAATTTGTTTCTAGTTCTCACAAAAAATTAGGAGGGGTTTATGAGATTTAGAGAGATTGCGCCTTATGGTGTGCTTGATGCAACAAAGGGGAGAATCTTATCAAATGAAGAGGTATTTTTGATGCTAGGAGATGACCTAGAAGAAAAGGAGAGGAAGTTTATTATTAGTTATCTCAATAAGGTTGACTTCCGAAATGAGGTAACTGTGACCGATGAATTGCTCATAAAAGAAAACAAGGTATGCTTTATACCCGGTAATGGTATTCCACCATTCAGTATGTCAATCCAACAATTTTTAACTGAGATTGATAATTGGTATGCATCTAATACTGTTATCCACCCCGATGGGCATGCTGCCTTTGTTATCACGCCCGAACAATTGATAAAAATTAAAATTATCGCGGATACACGCCGCGAATTAGCGTAGGCTACCAAAACGACCGAATTAGGTAATTTCTAATCCGGTCGTTTTTCATATCTTATGTCGGGGTGCCCAGAATCGAACTGGGACCACATGCTCCCAAAGCATATATACTACCACTATACGACACCCCGTTTTTATTAATTTTATAAATATTAACAAATTTTAATCGAAAAAGCAATATAGTTTGTTTGTTTTTATAAGATTTGTATGCTAAAATGCTATTAATTCTAAAATAGTTTCAAGTTAAGATATAAGTTAATAAACAATTTTTATGTGTGGTTTTACTGGTATTATCGATTGACAAAAAAACGACGATTTAGAACCTAACCTTCAATTAGCTATAAATACAATAAAACACCGAGGGCCAGATAGCCAAGATTTTTTTTATGACAAAACCAAAGGAATTTATTTTGGATTTAATCGTTTAAAAATTATTGATTTACTTAATAGAAGTAATCAGCCTTTTTTTGATGAGGAAAAAAATATAATTATTATGTTCAATGGTGAGATTTATAATTTTTTAGAACTTAAAAAAGAGTTGTCAGACAATTATAATTTTGTTACTAGCTCGGACACTGAAGTGTTAATGTTTGCATATAAAAAATGGGGTTTAAATTTTTTAAAAAAAATACAAGGCATGTTTAGCATCGCTATTTACGACAAATTACAAGAAAAAATAATGTTAGTTCGCGATCCGATCGGAATAAAACCTTTATTTTATGCATTAAATAATAATCAGATAATATTTTCATCAGAAATTAAATCGATTTTAAATACTAAGTTAATCAAAAAAGAGCTTAACCCAACAGCCATTGATAGTTATTTAATGTTTCTTTGCGCAATTGATAACTTGACTCCTTTTAATAATATATTTAAGCTAAGACCTGGCGAGTTAATGACAATTTCTTTAAAAGATAAAAATTTTAAAAATGAATATTACTGAGATCTCAAAGTTGAACCAACTAATGAAAATGAGGATGAAATTATCCAAAATACTTTTAAAAAAATTGATGAATCAATAAAGGAACAAATGCAATCAGATGTAGACTTTGGCTGTTTCTTGTCCGGTGGACTCGATTCAAGTATTAACGCTATATTGATGTCAAAACATATGGGCAAACCAATAAAAGCATTGACTGTTTATTTTGACGATGATAAAAATAATGAAATTAGTTTTTCTCGATCGGTTGCCGATATTTTAAAAGCTCAAAGATTTGAAAAACAAATAACCCAAGAAGATTTTTGAGAATTTTTAAAATGTTTCGGAGAGATTAATGACAATTTAAATGGCGATTTATCATGCTTTCCATTGTATTTTTTGTCCAAGATGACTTATAAAAATAATATCAAAATGGTATTGGTAGGGGAAGGGGCAGATGAATTGTTTTGCGGTTATAATAGTTTTAAATATTTTAAATTTATTAAATTAATTAATTTTCTGTGAACCAAAACTGAACGATGACCAAAATGATTAAAGACAATGGCAAGCGCTATTATCCCTAAAAATAAACAGATCCAAGAAATATTAAGACGCTGAACAAACAATCTACCATGATATTTTGGAGCTAATAATATATTTTTAAATAATGATAGACAAAATTTGTTTAATAGAGAATTTTATGCAAAAATTGATAAAACTTTTATTGATAAAACTATAAGCCAACACTACAATTCGAAAATGACAACTCTCCAAAAAATAACTTATTTAGAAACCAAATTAAGACTACCCGAACTATTATTAAATCGAGTCGATTTAATCACTATGAACTTTTCGATCGAATCAAGAGTGCCTTTTTTGAATACTGATTTAGTAAAATATATATTTAATATTAAAGATGAATTAAAATTAAAAAATAACGAAACAAAATATTTGCTAAAAAAATCAATGAAAAATATAGTGCCAAGTGAAATCATCTATAGAAAAAAGCAAGGCTTTTGAGCTCCGTTTTTAAGTTGGTATACAAACGATGTTATTTTCGCAAATAAAATAAAAAATATTATTCTGCAGTCAAATCTTTTTAATGATAAAATTTTAAACCAAGACGCGGTTAAAGCCATCTTAAATCAAAATAACTTTACCGAAAAAACTATTTTAAAAATTTGATCTCTTTTAATATTAAGCAATTTCTATGATTATTACCTGAGCTAAAAATATAAAAACACAATTATATGGTTCAAAAATCATAACCAATATTGCGATAACTTTTTTCTCTAAAATTTTTAAAGCTTTGACAATTTTGATATTAATGATATTAACAGCTCGCGATTTTGGGGCTGAAGGGAAAGGTATTATTACCATGGCATTGTTTTTGCCGGATTTTTTATATTTTACTTTGCATTTGGGGTTAGGTAATGCCAGTATATTTTTTCTGAGTAACCATCAGGAAAATGAGAAAACCGTGTTCAATAATACTTTTTGAGAAGGCCTATTGTTGAGTTTTATCGCCATGACCATAACTTTATTACTAAAGTTTTTGAAACCGGACATTATGGGCATTGGTTTCCCAAATGAATTATTTTATTTAGCATTGTTAATTGTTCCTTTTTCGTTTTTGGAAACATTTCTTGAAAATGTCTTCGCTGGTAAACAACAATTTAAAATTTTTAATGGAATCATTATTATTGATCGATTGATTTTAACAATTGTCATGATAGTTATGTTTACTGCTTTCAAAATAACATTGACATCAATAATTATCTTGGTATTGATAAATTTAATGATTCAGGTATTAAGTTATTTTATAATTTTAGTTAGAGAATATGGTTGACCAAATATATTTGCAATTAATATGGCTTATTTTAGAAAAGCTATTGATTTTGGTATGAGATCTTATTTAGCCTGTTTTCTATGTTATTTGATTCTCAGATCGGATTTATATATGTTGTCTACTATGAAAGGTATGAAAGAGGTGGGTTTTTATTCAGTTGCTACTAATTTTATTGATGCAATGCTTTTGCTATCAGCCAGTGCTTCAGCAGTAATATTTCCATTAATTTCAAAAGAAAACGATAAAAGTGTTTACTATATTAAAAAGTTTAGCGGATGAATGTCAGTAATATCAATACTTGCTATTGTATTAACTTTAATGTTCGGTAGCATTTTTATTCAAATGTTTTTTGGAAAACAATTTGTCTTATCGGTAAAGCCATTGTTTATTTTATTAATAGCTATGTATTTTTGATCATTGTTAAGCATTATTACACAATTTTTTGCTGCTAATAACTATCCCTGGAAAGCGGTATACATTTGAATACCAGGAATTGTTTTAAATATTGTTATTAACTGAATATGAATACCAAAATATGGAATGCTGGCGGCCGCTTGATCGTCAGTTTTAGCCTATGGATTAACGTTTATGCTCCATTTTATACTCCTTAATAAATACCAAAAAGTTCATTTAAAAGAACTTTTATATCCTAAAAAATAAATACAACCATGGAATTAAAAGAACAAATTAAATCATTTTGGAATAAAAAACCTTGCGGGACGTTTGGTATAATACCCAATGATTTAAACATTGAGTATTTTGAAAAAATCCGAGCTAGACGGTATCGTTTAGAACCTTTTATTTTTGACATTGTAAAGTTTAATGAAACTAAAAATAAAAAAATATTAGAAATAGGCTGTGGAATTGGTATAGATGGTATTGAATTTGCTAACAATGGAGCTGATTACACCGGAATTGATTTGTCGGCTAAATCAATTGATACTTGTAAAAAACATTTTGAACTATATGGTTATCCCGGCAATATAATCAATATGGATGCTGAGAATTTATTATTTGAAAATGATAGCTTTGACATTATTTATTCTTGGGGGGTATTACATCACACTCCTGATATGCAAAAGGCAATTGATGAAATATACAGGGTATTAAAACCAGAAGGGAAAGTAATTATTATGATGTATAATCGTTATTCTTTGGTGGGTCTACAATTATATATACTTCATGGTTTGTTAAAATTAAAACCTTTTATAAATTGAAATGATTTATTCTACAACCATCATGAGAGTATTGCTACTAAAGCACTAACAGATCACGAGACAAAAATATTGTTCAATAAGTTTAAAGATGTTAAAATGCAAAATATAGTAACACCTTATGACATGCGTATAACGAGAAATAAGTTTATGCCAAAATGTTTTAAAAAATTAATACCTCATAAATACGGGTTTTTTAGAGTTATAACGGCTAAAAAGTTTTAAATATGTTTGTATCACTAACGCGTATAAAAAAAGTAATAAATAATCCAATATCAGGATGAATGTTTTTATGGCAATATATAAAAGCAAGATTATTAAAATACAAAAAAATAAAAAATATATTACCAAGCGATAAGCATAAATTTTTAATTGAAGATGAGGCTTTTTTAAAATTGTTAGAAAAAAATATCGCTGATGATATTAAAATATTTGATAATGTTGATCTACAAAATATCAATTGAAATTATGACTATATAAACAAAGTCAGTATTCCGTTCAAATATTATTTTAATTTAAGAGAATGGATTGTTAAAAATAGTTTTAAAGGTTTTGATATAAAAAATGTTTGAGAATTGTCTAGAGGATATTATTTAAAAGACATGGCTATAAAATTTTATCAAACCAATAATCAAGATTATTTAAAAACATATAAACGCATCATCGATAGTTGAATAGATCAAAATACTTATCTTTATTCAAGCAATTGAACTAATCCAATGGAAGTAAGCATAAGATCGCTGAATTGGATATTAAGTTTTCGGTTAATAACCAAAAAAGATCCCGCTGCATTTGATGAAGCTTTTAGGAAACGTTTTTATTTGAATTTAAATCAAAGTTTTGTATTTTTAATCAACAATATTGAAACCTATCCGTTTAAATCAAATCATTATACAACCGACAATTTAGGCATTTTTGTTTTAAGCCTGATATTTGATAATACTCATTTTATTAAAAAAAGTTTTAACAATTTAGTAAGATCGCTAAAAGAACAATTTGATAATAATGGTGTTGATTTTGAAAATTCTAGTAATTATCAGCTTTTAAAGATTGAGGCAATAATGATCGCTATATTATTAAGAAAAAAAAATCCAAACCTTGCTGATGTTTTAAAATTTAGCGAAGAGCAAGACAGCCAATTAAAAAATATATATGTTTTTTCTAAATATTTATTTAAAAACGATGAAGATATTTTTAATTTTGGCGACAATGATGAAACCAAAATATTTGATATACAACCATTAAAACAAAAGTTAGAATATTTATACCGATCAATCATCCCTCAAGATGTTGATACCATGCCGAGTAAAACCTTCGGCAATAGTGGTTATAATTTTTTAAAAAATGAAGATTTTAATGTTTTATTTTTAAGAAACAACCAAAAGAATGGTAGCCATTTTCATAATGATTTATTAAGCTTCCAATTAAATTATAAGGGTGAAGATTTTTTTGTTGATCCTAACACTTTTAGTTATAATTTAAATTCAGAAAAAAGAGCTTACTATATATCTACTAGGCATCATAACACTTGCACTATAAACCATCAAGAGCAAAGTAAAATTAACAAGCTTGATCCCTTCTTCCGATCCAAACAAAAAAGGGTTACTGTTAAAAAACAAAGCTTATTAAAATCTCGCGATGAAGTGGTATTAAAAATCGATTATTCAAGATACTCGCACTCACGCTCATTAATTTTTAACAAAGATGCAAATAAAATTAACATTTTTGATACCTTTAATGGCAATATTAAAAATATTGAGTGGAATTTTTATTTACCCAAAGACGTCATAATTAAAAATGATTTAAAAATTAAAAATATAATTTTACTGGAAAACCATTCAAAAACTTTAATTTTAGAAATACCAGAAATGTTAGCCCTTACAATAAACAAGACTTATATCTCAACTAAATACAATCAAGAAGAAGAGGGGACTAATATACGCCTCCAATTTGAAAATACCAATCATTTACAAAATCTTTCTTTCCAAATTAATATTATGGAAAAATATTTAAAATAATTTATGAATATATTAATATATACACAATATTTTTTCCCAGAAACAAATGCAGCCGCTAATAGAGTTAGCGATTTAGCTGATTTTTTGGCAAAAAACAATGAAGTGACCGTTTTAACCGGATTTCCCAACCATCCATTGGGAAAAATAATAGGAAATTATAAAATAAAATGATTAACAAAAGAAAAAAGAGAAAACATTAATATATTAAGAAGTTTCTTGACGATACCTAGAAAAACTAATTCAAAATTTTGAAGATATTTAAATTATTTTAGTTTTGCTTTTTCAAGCTTTATAAATCTATTTAAAATTAAAAACCTTGACGTCGTTTTTGTTTCCTCCCCACCAATCAGCATTTTAATATTGGCTTATTTATACGCTAAATTAAAAAAAATAAAACTAGTGGTTGATTTGCGGGATTTATGACCAGAGGCTGCCATTAGTTTAAATTTTATTAAAAAGGATTTTATTACTAAACAGCTGGAAATATTAGTTAAAAAAAGTTATTTTTATGCTTCTAAAATAATTGTCAATACACCGTCTTTCCAAAAAACATTAGTAGAAGAATACAAAATCACAAATGACAAAATACTTTATTTACCAAATGGCTTTGACATCGATGGCAATATGCTAATAAAAAATTCACTAAAAAGATCGAGTTTTGATTTTAAAATTTTTTATGCGGGGCTTTTTGGTTTTGCTCAAAATGTTAATTTAATTTTAGATTTAGCTTGGATATGCCAAAACAATAAAGAAAATATTCAATTTTTTCTTGTTGGTGACGGACCATTAAAAAATGATTTAAAAATTAAAATTAGAGATTTAAATCTTCAAAATGTCACCATGTTTGATTATCAAAAAAAACAAGATTTATTTAATTTAATTAATGAATGCGATCTAGGGCTAATTACTTATCAAATTAACGATACTTTTCGAAAAAACATTCCATCTAAAATATTTGAATATATGTTTTTAGAAAAACCAATAATAATAAATTTAAAAGGGCAGGCATCGACAATCATCGAAGATGGCGATTTTGGTA
>JAKLIH010000010.1 GCA_022709715.1 Patescibacteria group bacterium
GGTTTTCTATCTCCCCTTTCCGAAGACGTCACCTTCAAATGGTGGATCGTAAACTAACCCACCCCTAACCCCTCCCTTGACAAGGAGGGGAAACAAAATTCATTATCATTCTTTTTACATTTTCAATATTATTTAAAACATTACCAGCAACATCAGCTAAAAAGCTGAAAACACCGATACCTTTAAAATTTTCATTCAAGATACTTAACAACGGTTTGATCATATCAATTTTAGACAATGGCTCGCTAGCAATAGTTGTGGTAGTGCCTGTTTGATCATTGCCTGCCCCATGCCCATCGGCAGGCAGGCCCACACCAACCTCTGGTTGGTCGTTGGGGGTGGTGGTTTCTTCAGCACTTGTAGTAGTAGTTGTTTCTTGATCACCTATGGTCGTGGTTGTAGTTGTAGTTGTTGTTTCTTGATCATTTGCAATCATAGTGGTAGTAGTTTCTTCTGCTTGATCATTTGAATTTTGACTAGTCGTTACACCAACCTTTGGTTGGTCATCGGGGGTATTTGTATTTTCTGCTTGGTTATCGATTTTGGAACTTGAATCTTGATCACTTGTGATTGTAGTTTTTTGATCGCTTGCGATCGTAGTGGTCGTAGTAATTTCAGTGCTACCTAAAATAGTGGTGGTGGTTGTATTTGGCTCGGTTGTAACATTTTCAGACGGCATTACGATTGTTTGGTCTTCCGGCCGTAAATTAACTTCAAATGAATAAATATTTTCCTGCATAAATAATGCTGGAAAAGTTGAATTATTTTTGTTAAAACTATGAATGCCACTAGTTTCGGCATTTTCAAGCGTTAATATTGTATGCAAATTTTGAAAACTACCCTCGGCCGTTTTTGGAAAAATTTTAATAAAACCTTTAGCGCTGATTAAACTATAATGTCAAAACCAAAAGAAAGAAATAAAAATAAAAATAATTAAACCGAAAAAATAAACACGACGCCAATTAATCTTTTGGCATAAAATGACAATGGATTTTTGAAATCGCAAAAGTTTTCTATGAAATATTAGAAATTTCTTATGAAACTTTTTTTTCTGTTTTTCAATAATTTTTCGATATGACTTTTTCACGATTCAGCTTTAATGTTATATCAATTTTAACAAAATTGAAAAATAAATACAAGCCCTAAACTTTGAAATTTAATTTAAAAACGACTTTTTCAAGTCGTTTTTAAATTCTGATAGTTTGTATTTTTAGTTACAGCTACCACTGGCTGCACCTTTGATGTCAGCAGTTAGTTTTTGGGAACAGGCCTTGGGTTGAGTTTCAAAACCGGCGCAAATAGCATCTTTATAACCTTCGGAAGTTCTATCACCATCAAATTCAACTTCATTGATTAATAGGGTCGGAGAGGCTTGAATACTATATTTATCATTTAAAGCTTTTTCTTCGGCTAAAATGGCTAAACCTTCATCTTTCAAGCAAGTTGAAATTTTATTGGTATCAATTTTTAAAGTATCGGCTGGCTTAGTTCAGCAAGTTTCAATATTGTCATTGGTGCAATCTTTGTTAACTAATTCAATATATTTTCAAAAGCTATCTTTGTTATATTTATAAATGCATAATTCTCTAACATCTTGACGGAGTTCGCTTAAGCCATGCATCGAACAATATTTACCTTCACTATCTCAACAATAATTTTTTTGCTCAGTTTCATCGGATGGAAAATTGGAATAAATTACATAGTGAGGTTGAATTTCGACTGCATCTTTTAAAGCAGCCACTACTGGTAATACGGTGTTTTCGGCATCATTACCATAAGGACAATAAGACATTGTAAATAATTTGACATCGGCAGTTTTAGCTTTTGGATATTTTTCTAAAGCTAAAGATTTATCAATTAATAATGGTTGGGCAAAAGCAACTTTAGCATCACTGGAAATATAAAGTTCAATTTTTTCACCATCGACGTCAATATCGGTTTTCACTAAGCCATGATAATTTTCAGATTTTTCTAAAGTAATTTTAGCATTAGGATTTTGAGCTAATACTAGCTCTGTCATAAATTCTAAACCTTTTTTTGCAACTGCATCTTTTGACATCGGTTTAAATTGAGTAAAACCTTTCGTCAAAATAGCCAATAAAATAACCAACACCACGATACCAATCGTAAGTTGATGCTTCTTATCAAATAAGTGTTTTAACATATCTTATTTTTAGTAGCTTTATTAATGTTATTAATATAACAAATAACAAATAAAAAAGCAAGAATCAAAAACCCGAGCAATCCGTATGGATTGCTCGTGGCACCATGTTTATTGATTAACCCGTTTAATATTTGTTAATCCTTCCTTGACACTCTTCCTGGGTACGAAAAGGTTGACAGCCAGGCAAACTTATACACTCGCATGGAAAATACTTACGACATTGAATTGTCCAGCCATGTTTTCAACCGGTTTGTCGGCCATCTTGATAACAAGCATAGAAGTGAAGACTATCGCTCAACTTGTGTACTTTCCCCCCTTTTTGTGCTTGTACGGTAAGTTCAGGCGGCTTCGTTGGGTTTTTAGAAACACAATCAGTGAATGTACCATAGGGTGTTATTGCCCCTTTAATCTGTTGACATGTACATCATCCATTTTCGCTGCAACGATAGTCGTAACCATTTAAATATCGCCCTTTGCCATATTGCCTTACTATAATTTTCCCGCCTGTATTAGTGCTGCTACTTTTTGATCCAGTATATGGTCAAATAGCTGTGCCACCAGGAAAATTTTTTGCATTTCAAATACCCGTACTAGGTGAGTTAGTAAAAGAATTCGAATCAGCTAACATTTTTGTATTTTCGCTAATATTAATACTAAACAATCCTACTAACATTAAGCTGGACAAAATTAATAAAAACGATTTATTCATGTAATTGTTTTAATATTTTATTAATAACATTATAAACCAATACTAATTAAAAATCAACGCTTTAAAAGTGTTGATTTTTAATTTTTAACGAATAGTAAATAATGCTTTTACGGTCACCATGATTTCTTTGTTGATGGATGAAGTATCATACGTTCCATAATCAGTAATATCAATTGAATTAGGAGATAAAACTTGAACCACACCGGCTGAAGCGGATTTAATTACCCCAACTCTTTTACCCGATGAAGCCGCAATTTTTTCAGCTCGAGCTTTGGCATCTTTAATAGCATCGCTCAACATGGATACTCTATATTCAGGAAGTTTAGAAACATAATACTCTACCCTTTCAATAGAAAACAAAACATTTTGATCGACTAACGCTTGAAAATTTTTTGATAATTTATCCAGCTGATTAACATCATTAGAATTAATTTCAATAGTTTGAACTAAGTTATATTGTTTGGGTTGCCCATCATATTCATTTTGTTTTCAAATCTCTTGTTGAGAAACAGTTGAAATGGTCATGGCTTTTTCGTCAATGCCTTGAGATTTGAAAAAATTAACAACTTTAGTTTTATCACTTTCCATTAATTTGTAAGCATCTTTTAAATTGTTGACATTTGTATTTCTCATAAAACGACCAACTAATTTACCGGTATCGGATACAACTTTTTGACGCGATGAACCCGTAACGGTTAAAGTGTTATTCAAAGATTGAATTTTATAAATAAAATTTCCAAAAATTATTACGCTTACGACTAAGCTTAGTCCTAAAATAATTGCTGGCATCTGAAATCTTTTATCAGTCATGATTATGAATTTAATATGTTATAACAAATATAACAATTTTTTGAAAAAAATACAACAGCTAGAAAAATAAAAAACTAGGAGCCACAATAGCTCCTAGTCGGGATTGAAAACTGAAAAAGGATGACCACCTTTCTAAAGTTTAAATTTCAAGAACAGATATCAAATAGCCTCAATAATTATATCATAAAAATTTGAATAATCAATATAATAAACAAAATATCAAATCGGACGCCCCCAGGGGGCGTCCTGTTTATGGTTTCATATTAACGGGCGTCGCTTAGCGACGCCCGTTAAACTTAAAGTTTTAATCGTCGTCTTCATCATCATCGTCGTCTGAATCAACTTCTTCTAATTTAATACATTGCACAGGACATTCATCAGCCACTTGTTGATTGATTTGATATTCATTTTCGTCGATGATTTCTTTTTTTGGTTTAGCTTTATAATCATCATCGTCAATTTCTCAATTATCTGGACATAGCATTTGACAACGGCCACAACCAACACACAAGTCGCGATCTTGTCTTATTTTATAGTGTTTCATAAAATTTGATTTATTTTTTAATATCAAAATTTTAGCAAAAATTATTTATTAAAACAACCGCCCGCGAAAGCGGGCGGTTGTGAAATTCTATTTTATTCTGGAACTGTAAATGTTATGGTTCCTAAATCTTTTATTTTGCC
Source organism: Patescibacteria group bacterium (assembly GCA_022709715.1). Lineage (GTDB taxonomy): Bacteria > Patescibacteriota > Minisyncoccia > UBA6257 > JAKLIH01 > JAKLIH01. The sequence goes on from JAKLIH010000010.1 coordinate 4,368, forward strand.
TTCTTCTACTTTAAAATCTGTAACAATGTCACCATATCCAATATAATCGTCTATATTATTGTCATCAATTTTTCATGATCCATTCTCAATCGATACATAGCCACTGTTACTGAGTAATGTTCCCTTGGAACCTAGACAATTTTCGACGCGAATTCTATACTTAGAATAATGCGTTGGTAATATTCGAAAAAGTTCACCATTTGAAAAATTTGGATTGCTCTCTACCAGAGTATATTTTCAAGTTCCTCAATAAGAATTATAATCACTTCGATATATATCTCAACGTTTACAATGTGAAGTACAATTTTTACAACTAAATTTTATTCTGCCATTACCTTTTGGAATTAGTCCGTCTTTGGAATTTTTATCTGTGATACTAATAGGTATATTGTTCGGCCCTGGAGCCACTGTAGTATCTCTAAAAAAAACAGTTGAATAACTTAAATCAAACGTATTTCATCCAACGGTGCCGTCACTGAGTTCTCATCCTTTATCGCAAAACAAATAAATTGATCTCGTATTATCTCATTTCGTAGATATTGGAAATTCCATTTCCATTTTCTGTCCTCTATATGTTTTCCCAATTCAACCCATATCTGTTAATGTTTTTATAAAGGCATCTTTGACAGATTCTGATAAATTTTTATTTGATATCATACTGTTGAATTTTTGTACAAGAGCTGCTGTTAATACTGCGGTAGTTGATTTATTAACCACCCCAACAAGTCCATCCGTGCTTTCGCCGGTTATAGTGTGTTTTCAACCACATTTTGGAACATCCATCAAAATTATACCTTTATCGCCAGTGTCTCCTTTAGGTTCTTCTCCCTTGTCTTTGTCGGGATCGGTTTTACCATTATCTGATCCAGAACCTCCACCATTATCAGGCGGATTGGAAGCTTTTTTAATAAACGTAACTGGAGCAACGCCACCTGGTTGTCAATTACAATTGAATAATTTAATTTTTTCTGGATCTGTTACATTATCTGGTCTGTCAAAAGCGCTTCAAGTTTCAAAATAGAAATTAACTTTTGCGGCTTCGATTGGACCACCAGTAACTGGATGCGGTTTATAAAAAGTATTTAAAATATTATTTTGAGTGGTGATTGGTAATAAACCAAAAACATCTTCAAAAGTAAAATTGGCTTCGCGTGTATTGTGGGGTATTTCTATTGTTTTGATAACAGTATTGTCAACCTTTACATTGACAAACGAATTTTGAAAACGTTTTAATAAATCGGCCGTACATTTGTTGCCAGTAAGTTTGACGTTAAATTTTAAACCAGTAATATCAGTTATATTATCTTTGGTAATTTTGCTACCTTTATAAGTAAGTTGAACTTGAGTGCCAAGCTCATATTCTGATTTACACATTGGCTTGCCTGAATCATCTTTTGTGGCCTCACATTGCTTTTTAATACTGTTTGGATCTTCTTCTACTTTTGAACAAACTGGTACATAAAATTGTATTGTTTGTTCTCATTTATCTTTTGTTGAACTCGTACATGTCATTTTAATGTTATATGTAATCTGAGCATCAAATTCATTTTTTGGAATTGTAAACTCTTTGGTTCCTTGAGAATTATCAGAAACTTCATAAGGTGTTTTAGAACTTTCGTTCCCAACTACTCACAAATCAATTTTACACCCCTTGTCGTATCCTTTGACATTAGTTCATGTAGCAGTTACTTTATTATCTTTGTTATTTTCATTATCTCTGCAATCTTTAAATGCTAATGGATTTGTATCGTGGTTGCTTAATTTTATTTCAAATGTTGGAACATCTTTTTTGGGATCATCGTTACCACCAATATTTAGTTTGTCGGTAGTATTTGTTAATCTTTCAGTGTGCTCCTTACCATGATAGAAACCAGTTATTTCATAAGTTTTATAGTCAACATAACCTACTACTCTTACTACTTGATTATTATTCAATGCATTTAATATTGTTGACTTATCGCCTAAACTGCTTGGATCACAAGTTGGATTTCTTGTTTCAGATGCATTGACTATGTCTCTATCGGCATTTTCTTGTAGAGTTGATCCGCAAGGTATTGATACTTTTCCAAAACTATCTTTGTTATAAACATCAATATATAAACCATATTCTATTGGTCGAGCATCATAACCTATAGCTGTGTCTACTCCTTTATCTTCTAGTTTTGTGCCATTGCATGAAAATACAAGACTTGAGCTTATATTATTTACTAGTGCTGGATTTCCTTTAACGTCTTTGGTTAATAAACTGCCAGTTGGAGTAGATAGTGAATCAAATTTTAAAGAACAATCATTGTTAATTCGTTGCTTGGCTTCTGAACTTGGTTCTTTAAAACTGCCACCGCTTGGTGGGGGTGCATCTTTGGAATTAATCTTTACAGTAAGAATTGCTTCTTCTTTAGTTATTTTATCTTGTTTTGTACATTCAATAACAAATTTATAATCGCCAACTTTACTGAATTCGACATCTTTAGAATCTGAAATTTTATCGACTTTTCAACCCGTGACACCAGTCACTTCAGTTGTTGAACAAGACAAAAATCCATCGGCCTTTCAAGTTAGTTTACTTGTAGCTGTGCCTTTATCATTTAATATTGCTGGATTCGGTTCAGCCGTAAATATAATTTTTTCTCCACCTGAATCGGGTGTACCATCACTACTGGTAAAAGTAATTGTCTCTGTTTTGCTGGACCTTGCTCCTTCTGGTTTCACACAAGTTACACCAATATTTATAGTATATGAATTACCTTTGTTTTTGCCTTCATCAAAACTTAAGGTATATGTCTTTTCGTGTTTTAATGGGAATTTTTCACTTGTTTTTATTATATAATTTTCATCACTGCCTTTAATAGCTGGTGAAACATAGCATGAATCAGCCTTAAAAATAGCTGAATCAGCCTCTCATTTTATTGTTAAGTTTCCCGTCCCTTTTATTTCTTTAGTACTAACACTAAAAGACTTAAATTCATCAGCACCACCCAAAGGCTTTATTTTTTCCTCCTCATCATTTATATTTGTATACTTTCAAGTATTATTGCCATCGGGTAAAACATTTACGGCTGGTTTAAATCCTAAGTCAACAGCAATGCCACTTAAAATGCCTTTAAGCATGCCGGAAAAACCAACTTCAGTTTTCTGGGTTACCATCGGTTGTTCGCCTTGGTTAAGCGATCATAATTGAGTACCAGAAATAGTTGTATCATGAGCAATGTCAGTTCCAAAAAGTTTAGTACCACTTGTGTTATCAAGTCCTTGTCAAGAAAAACCAGTAGTAGCATCTTTATCAACTGTTAAAGTATCCTCGTAAAAATCATAATTTGTACCACTAATATTGTTACTATCTAGTCCCGATATTTGAAAACCACTTGAGTCACTTACGGCAACGTCGTCAGAAAAACCAAGATTTAATCCACCAACATTATTATTAGTTACACCAACATTTCCAGTCCCACCAATAGCAGTTGATCCAGTATCGCTTAGTCCAGTTCAGGAATCAAGTCAAGATACCGAAGGCGTATAGCTAGATCCGCCACCATTATAACTTTGGGAACCAGCTTCATTATCGGCTTCGCATTCGGCTTTAGAATTATAAGTTTGAGATGTGATAAAATAGGCAGGTTGGCCTTCAACACATTCTTTACCATTAAAATGTCAAGTATCTTCATCATCATCGTCACTGTTATTAACGTAGCTGCTTCAATCAAAAAATGATGCGCCAGTTGTTCCACCGGTGGATGAACCGCTATAAGCTTCATAAGTAAAAGCTTGAGTTGAAAAAACTCCTAAAGCTAATAGGATGATTAATGAAAAAATAATAAGAAATGTCTTTTTCATATGTTTAGTTTAATTTTTGTTAGGTATATTATAGATAAAAAAGAAAAAATTGTCAATGGGCACAATTTTTTCTTTTAATCGCAAATACGACGTATTACAAAAATCTGGAGAAAATATTTTGGAAAAAAGCTTTAAAACCATTTATAAACTGTAAATATCAAGGTATGGTTTTTACGGGATTAACGATATTGATGATAATGGGTGAGGCGTTACCAAAATCAGGCTGGTTAAAAGATGAATTTTTAAGGGTGGTGCTAGTGGTGGATGTATTATCAATGTTTGAATTTGGATCGTCACTGGTTGTGGTAGTAGTGCGAACAATTGGCTTTACGGTAGTAGTAGTTAAAGATCTATAGCTATTGATATGCCATTTAAATAGTTGAGTGATGTCTTCGTTACTGTTAGCAAACATGGGAATAATAATAATGTTTGAATATTTTTTTGAATAGTCACTAATCGTTAATTGCTTGGTGGTGGCATTATTAAATTCAAAGAAGTTTAAAGTTTTTTGACCGGTTTTATCAATTAAAATATATGGTACTTTTTGGAAAATATTGTTCTTGGTATTTTCAAGAGTGACTTCGAGATTATCACTGCCACCAACAATTTTTTGATATTTGGTTTGATAACTAATTAGCGAATCGCTAATCGATAAAGTGCTATCGTTGTTGATGGGCAAAAAGAAACTACTGCCAGGAATATTAATTTGAATATCTAAGTTTTTATAACAATAGTTTTTGTTGACAGTGCAATCGTTTAGAATGTTAGCAATGATTCAATCTTGATAAATATTACTAAACTTTTCAGTATAGCCCCTTTGTTTAAGAAAACTGTCAATAGCTTGAGTGCCAGAAAGATTAGTTAATAAAGTTTGAAAAATAATATCCGGCGTAAAACGATCAGCTAAATAAATGCTAAATAAATTTATGAGTGAATAACTGTTGCTAGTGTTGTTTCAATTTTTTAAATTAACATCGGTTAAACTAATCCCATTTTGTAAACGAAAATTTAAATAAGAATCTTTGGTTTGGTTATACCCTAAATAATGAGCAATATATTCGCTGCGAAGCTCTTCAAGCCAAACCTCTTCTTCAATATTATATTTAGCATTTTTTTCACGATAACTAATTAAATGCATAAACTCGTGGGTAAAGAAAGAATATAAAACATTGTTGGCGATGTTTGAATTTAAAAGATTGTTACTATTTAAATAAACAATATTACCATCGTTAGAAGTTTTGCTTTGAGCCAAAGAATTAAAATCATCTCATCTCACATAACCCTGAATGCCACTCGTCATGGGTGTAAAAACAATAATTAATTTCTTTTGAAAATTTAATCAATCAGCAATATTCGGAAAAACTTTGATTATCTTTGGATAAATATTATATTCAAATTCAGAAGCTAAAAGATTGGCAAAATTAGAAATTTTGCTTTGATCGCTACTCGACATTTTTTTCCAAACATATTCATCAATATAAAAATTAATGTAGTTGGTATTACGAACGCTAACCACATCAATTTGACTGCGGAGTTCAGTGTCACTAGTATTGTAAATATTAATTTTAAAAGTTGGGTCAAAAGCTAAAGCGCTTAAACCGCTAAAAGAAAAAATTAATGCAATGACAATAATTTTTGATAAATTTTTAAAATTAAAAAAGTTTTTCATAAATATTTCTGATTTGACTATATTCTAACAAAATTTTAGATTCAAGTCAATTGAACTATAATTGCCTGGTTTTTTAAAAAACAGCTTTCGCTGTTTTTTAAAAAAATATTATTGAGGTAAAGATAGCGGTTTTTCTGGCATCGATAGATCGTCAACTAGACGAATACTTTCAGCAATAATTGAATTATCATTGTTGCTAGCCCCAGTTATCATAATATTATTACCGATTGTTAGATCGTCAAAAGATGCACTTACAGTTTTATATAATTCGGTAGTATTAGAAATAACAACAATTTTTGATCCATTATCTTTTAGTTTAACGGTTAAAGAATTTTCGTTTTTTTCAATTATTTCGCCCATAATATTGTTGGTCATCGCACGATTGCCAGTGCCATTAGGTGGTGTTTTAAAATTTGGATTATTTTTAAAATTCATAGTTTTGGATTGAGTTTTGCCCATTTGCAAACCTAATACAAAAGTGGTTATTAAAAGTATAAAGATTATTATGTAGAAAACATATTTTTTATTCATGATAACAATTTAAAAAATTTATTAATTTATTGACGTCTTAAAGCCTCAATGGGATTAAGATTAGCAGCCCGAGTGGCTGGGTAATACCCAAAGACAATGCCAATTAAAAAAGAAACGCCGACCGAAAGAATTATAGAGAAAAAGGAAACACTAGTAGCGATATCAGCAAAATAAGTCATCAGTATGGATGCGATTCATCCAAATACAATTCCTAAAATACCACCAGTGATAGTCAAAATAGTCGACTCAGCTAAAAATTGATAATTAATATCTTGATTTTTAGCACCAATAGATTTTCTTAAACCAATTTCATTGGTTCGCTCAGCAACGTTAGTAAGCATCATGTTCATAATACCAATACCGCCAACAATTAAAGAAATACTGGCAATGGCTGAAAGCAAAACCGTAAAAGTATTGGTAACCGATGAAGCCGTATCAACAATATCATTTTGATTTAATATTGAAAAATCAGCTAAATCGGCATTGGCAATATTATGTCTTGTCAGCAAAAGATCAGTAATATCTTCTTCAACCAAAGACATTAATTTTTGATCGTGAACTTGGACATTAATGGTTGAAACATAATCGCCGCCAGTTAAAAATTTTTGAGCAGTATTTAAAGGAATATAAATAATATCATCTTGACTGCCAAAACCAGTGCCCCCTTTTTCTTGCATAACACCAATGACTGTAAAAGTAATTTGATTGATACGAATTTTTTTACCCACCGAATCAACATTCTCACCAAACAATTCTTCGTTGGTGCTAAAACCAATAACCGCCACTTTGCTTAAATTTTCATTTTGTTGTTTCGAAATAAAAGTACCAGTTTCAATTTCTATATTTTTAACAATATTATATTCACTGGTTACACCAGCAACACTAACGTTGGTGTTATTGGCTTTAAAGGTCACTTGATAACGACGAGATATTTCGGAAGCAACATAGTCAACGTTATTTACTTGTGACAGAATAGCCTCGGCGTCATCTTGAGTTAAAGTTTGAGCTGATCCAAAACCACCCCGAACTTGATTGCCAGCTTTACGCTGAGATCCTGGATAAATCATAACTAAATTAGAGCCAATGGACTGAATGCTTTGTTCAATATTTTTTTTAGCCCCTTCGCCAATAGATATCATGGCTACAACCGAACCAATGCCAATAATAATACCTAAAATAGTTAATAAAGATCTAACTTTATTAGCAATTAAAGCTGAATAGGTTTCTTCAATTAAATCAGATAACAGCATGAAAATTATTTTAAATTTTTATCATTAATAATTTGACCATCTTTCATCGAAATTATTCTTTTAGCTCGATTGGCGATTTCTAATTCATGAGTAATTAAGATAATGGTATGACCACGTTTATTTAATTCTTCAAAAAGGCTGATAATAATTTCAGTATTTTTTGTATCAAGATTTCCAGTTGGTTCGTCCGCCAAAATGATAGAAGGATTGTTCATTAGAGCTCTAGCAATAGCCGCTCTTTGAACTTGCCCGCCAGAGAGTTGATTGGAAAAATGATAAATATGACTAGCATCAAAATTTACTTCATTTAAAATATATCGCGCTCTTTTTTCTCGGTCTTTTTTAGGTATTTGAGTATAAATTAAAGGTAATATTGTATTTTTCAAAACCGATATTTGGGGTAAAAGATTAAAAGATTGAAACACAAAACCGATTTGCTTAGCGCGAATATCGGCTAATTCATCTTTGGATAATTTCGATACATCTTGGTTATTAAAAAAATATTGACCAGAAGTTGGTGTGTCTAAGCAACCAAGAATATGCATTAATGTGGATTTGCCACAACCCGATGGACCAACAATAGCTACAAATTCACCTTTATTAATCTTAAAAGATATATTATTTACAGCATAGGTTTTGGTATCACCGGTTTCGTAAATTTTAATTAAATTTTTTACTTCAATCATTATATAATAATTTATTTTAAGGCATTGGCATACCACCGCCACCACCCATACCCGGAATATTGAAACCATTGTTGTTATTGCTATTGGTGGTATTACGTGAAGTTGAATTTGATGTTTTTAATATGATATTATCATTCTCGTCAACGCCACTTAAAATTTCGGTTTGAGTGTCACTAGAAATACCAATAGTGACCACTTTTTGAGAAATCGAATTGTCGTCATTTAATATTTCTATATAATAGCCATTGTCATCTTCTTTAACCGCACTGCTGTTGATAATATAGGTATCGGTTTTGATATCCGTAATAATATTGGCCGACAAACTCATACCGGGCTTGACTCTTTCATCTTGATTGTCAAAACTAATTTTAACACCATAACTTACTACCCCTTGATCGTTAGTGCCGATATCATCAACTTCAATTACTGTACCAGTTATATTTAGATCCGATAAAGCATCAAATGTAATATTAGCTTTTTGATCGATTTTAACTTTGGCAACATCAATTTCATTTAAAGTAATCTCGGCAATTTGTTCATTGGTTACAATCGTAGCTAAAGAAGTGTTGCTCGAAATTTCATCATTAATTTTTAACGATTCATTAATAGCTGTTAACACACCACTAAAAGGTGCATAAACAAAGTGATCGTTTAAATCGTTTTTGAATGAAGCTAGCTCTAATTCTTTTTGGCGAATGGTTAAATCTTGAGTTTCTAAATTAACGGCTAATTTGTTGTCAGTATCGTTGGCGGTATTCAACGTAGTTTTAAGAGTATTTAAACTGTTGGTATTGGTTACTAAAACAGAATTCAAACTCGTTAAATAACCGATTTGAGAAGTGGTGGTAGTAGAAGGTATGGGCGCAATTATATTATTGGTGGCAACGATATATTGATATTTTTGAATTAAGCTCAAAGTTTGTCGAGTAAAATCTAATAATTCTTTATTATTATCATAAGCCTGGTTAAGAGCATTTTCGATTTTTTCTTTCGAAGAATTATTATTTAGAAATCAGGCGTTAGTTTGAATATTTTCATATTTTGATTTAATGTCTAAATATTTTTCTTCAGCCGTAATATCTCAATAACTTAAATCGATGCTATTATTACTGTTATTATTAACAAATCGAACTAATCTTAAATAATAATCAACGTCATTATTATCGCTAGAACTATAACTACTAGTAGTAAACATAGAATCAATATTGGGGAAATAAGTGGCTAAATCTTTGTAATTAGTTGATAAAGTATTTAATATATTGTTTTGTACTGTAGCTAAATTATCATTTGATTCTTTGGCTAAATCCTTTGAAGATAAGGTGGCATTTTTAAGAGCAATCTCGGCGTTTCAAACATCTTTTTGGGCTTCAGATGTATCCAGTTGTAATAGCAAATCACCTTTATTGACTTTGGTGCCGTTTTTCAAATTTTTGTAAACAATGGTTCCGCTAGTTTTGGATTTAACATCGGTTTGATCTAAAGAAACGACTTGTCCGCTGCTAGAAACATTGCTAATTAATGTTCCCTTTTCAATTTTAACAGTAGTATAAGAAACCACTGGTTTATCACTGAAAAATAATTTAAATACGAAATAAGAAACTACTAAGCAAATCAAAACAAAAACTATTAAAAACTTCTTGTTTTTTAGCAAAATTTTAATTTTTTTAGAATTCATAATATTAAGGTTTAAAACTGGTTGGGGTTGGTTGATTAAAAACACGAATTAGTTTGGCATCAATTTTGCCTTGATCGTTGCTGTCACCGAGAATCATAATTCGATCATTAATTTTTAATTGATCTAATTTAATTTCTTGGTTAAAAGAAATGATCTTTGTATCTTTAGCGATATTAATAATTTTTTCAATTTTATCTTGGCCATTAATAATAATTTGATTATCGCTAATTTTAATAATTTCTCCGAACACACCATGACCATCAATAAAATCACCACCTGGTCTATCCATCATAAAATTGAAACCTCCCTTTGGCCCGCCAAAATTATTTTGATAATTCTTGGCTCAATTACAAGCAAAACGACCACGATTATTACCAATATTTATACCCAATTGAAACATGACAAATCCAAACAATATAAAACCTAAGCCAATTAATAATGGTTTTAAGGTTTTATCATTAATTATAAGGTATTTTTTATCTTCATCCATAAATCTATTTTAATATGGTTTTTATTAAAAGATATTTTTTATATAAAATTAATCTTAGCGAAAAAATGGTAAACGCCAAACAGCTTACAAACAAAATTATACTAAAAATAGGTAAATTCTCGATAAAAGCTAAGACAAAATATTTTCACAAAAATATAAAGGCCGATAAGTCATAAAAAGCTGTGCTGACAATATCACTAATTCCGCTATTTTTAAAAGATTTTACAAACAATACTATGGAAGCAACGGTAAAACTACAAGAGAAACAAAACATGGTGATAAAAAGAATCATCAATTTTTTAATCTTTTGAGTTTCTTTTTCTTTTTGAATCGCATATATAATGCGATCATAAAGATTGGCGTTTGGATTAATAATTTTGAAAATTGGTTGGTTCATAGTCTTTATATTTAATACGTTTAATTTATTAATTTTGGTGCATTATTGAAGTTTTACGCGTTGGCGTAAAGATGCAATAGCACGCAAATGTTGACTTTTTATAGTATTAATCGAAATGTTCAATAATTCGGCTATTTCCCGAAATGACATTTTCTCGTAATAATACAGATAAATAACTAACTGTTGATTGGTATTAAGTTGTGTAATATATTTTGATAGTTGGCTTGATTGATCATCTTTTATAATTTCTTCTATTAAATTTATTTTTTCGTCTTGGATTTGATCAATAAAAGTATCGTTAGTTTCATTATTTTCAAAACTGGAAAAAGGAATGATTTTCTTTTTACGAATAAAATCAATAGCCGTATTTTTAGCAATTGTAAACATTCAGGTTTTTAAATTTTTTGATTCATCAAATTTTTTTATATTTTTTCAAATTTTTATAAAAGTTTCCTGGGTGATATCCTCGGCCAAGTTCACATCATAAACAAAACGATACACAAAATTTAAAATCATAGTTAAATTATTTTTAACTAGAAGGTTAAAAGCTTCGTTATCACCTTGTTTTATTTTTATTATCAAATCCTGATTGTCCATGGTAACATCAATTTAACACATTTTGATATAAAAACCAACTTATAAAAAGTAAAATAAAATGATTGTTTTTTTGTAATATATAGTATACAATAATATAAAGGTCGTACTAATAAAACATTAATATTATAAATATGAAATATAAAATGCTAATAATAACTTTATTTATAGTAAGTTTGATTATTCTTGGTAATATGTATGTTCAAGCTCAAACTGGCGGTGGTGTTCAACAACAAAACCAGATGGCTCAACAAACTCAACAACAAAACCAAGGCGAGGACACTCAAATTCAAAATCAAACTCAACAGCCAGAGCCAGATGCCATAGCTATTCAAGCTGGTCAACAACAACCAACTCAAAAGCAAGAACCAGTCCAACCGCAAACTGGTACGCCAGGAAAAAACGAAGAAAAGATATCTAAAGATATAAATGAATTGCGTTGAAGCAAAGTGGCTAAAGCTGTTCATGAATTATTAGATGTTGCCGATCGCGTGGGTGAAATTGGTGAGCAAGTAAGAGAAATCGCCCAAACTCAAAAACAAAACCAAGGTGTAATTGAAATTGGCATGGAAAAGATTCAAAAACAAAACAAAGTTACTACTTTTTTGATTGGACCTAACCATGGTGAAATAAACAAAGTCTCAAAGCTAACCATACAAAATGAAGAACAGATTGCGGAGTTAAAAGAATTACAAGCTAAAATGACAGATCAAGCTGAGATTCAAAAAACGGCTGAACAAATTCAAACTCTAGAAAAGGCCAATTTAGAAGTAAAGGATACACTAGAAGAAGCTCAAAAAACATTTAGTTTATTTGGTTGATTAAGAAAACTGTTTGACAAATAAACAATTCATTAACGAACCAAAAAAAGACCTGAACAGGTCTTTTTTTGGTTCGTTAGATTGCTATTGTTTTTTCATTGTTTTTTATATTTTCTTTCTATTTGAACATTGATTTTGAAACTTGGAGCTTCGTTTAGTGTATTAGATTATTGGGTTATTAGAGCATTGTTTTATTACCAATTACTAATTACTATTTACCAATTACTCTTTAGTTTTTTACTGTATCCCCTTTTGAACCTTCAACAAATTTATCAACTGAGTTAGAAGTTCAATAAGAAATACTTGTAATTCTTTAATATATTCATTTTTTTCCGCAGTGGTCATCTGAACAATTGGTTTTTTAGGTACAGGAATAAATGATTGAGTTTCATCGGCTTCTTCAGTATCTGATTTATTACTACATTGAGGTTTTAATAAATTAAATTCAGTTTTAGTTACGCTTTTTCCAGTATCCATCTTCCCTTTACAATCAGAGTAGCAATGTTTATAATTAATAACTTCTTCATCATTAATTGAACAATGCTGGTTTAAATCAATTTCATATAAATATTTTTCAAGAGTTGAACAAACACCATCACCACATTCAACGGTAGCGGTTTTATCAACTAATTCATAAACAATGTTATTGTTGGTTTTGTCAATACCATAAAGTAATCCTTGTTTAGATAAATCCACTTTTAAGACATAGGGATCAACGGGTTTGGTGGGATCGTCCATTTCGGAAAAACCAAGATATTTAATTTTAGTATCATGTTCTTTTGAAACTTGAACTCAAATGGAAGGAGCTTGACAACCAATGGGTGTGCATGAACCAACGGGCACAGTGCCAACGGTTAAACTTTTGATACCGATTTTTTGAATGGTGAAATAATCTTTAAAACATTGTTCTCACTTTTCTTTAGTACTATTTTGCGGAGCGCAAGAAACAACCGCTTGATATCATAATTCTTTTGGATCACCTAAAGTAACATTGGTTTTATATCATTGGTAAGTAACTGGTTCACTGGTAGTAAACTTAGCAATACACAGATTATTTTCACAAGCTAATGTTGGTTCTTCTTTACAATTAAATAGCGTAATGCACATGGTCTTGCCACAATAACTTTGGGTTAAATTATCAAAATAGGTTAAATAATTTTTGTTTATACTCTTTTTGCTAGTATCGCTGCCGCCGCTACTGCAACCACAACAGTCGGTTTCGACAACACTACAATCATTAACGGTGGTGCATTTACGCATTTCGTCAGTAATGGTTGGTTTTTCGGTGGGCTTAACCATACAAATATTATTTATGCAAGTAGCAGTTGGTGCGGCTTTACAATTATTGGTAGTGGAGCTACACGTATCTTGACTAGATTTATAACAATAATTCTTGACCAGATTTGAAAAAGTAGTTAGATAAGTTTTGTTAATACCAATTTTGGTCATTTCGTTGCCGCCTTTGTCACAGCCGCAACAAGCACTCTCTACTACTGAACAATCAGTATTTTGAGTACATTTTTTCATGATATCTGTTAAAGTTGGAGGTGTCACTACTGGCCAATCGGCGGTACATAAACCGCTCACACATTTAGCCATTGGTGTTAATCGACAATTACTAGCGCCAATAACTTTGCAAGGTCGTAGTTTGCTATCGGTACAATATTTGGTAAGTAAACTATTAAAAGCAGACACGGAAGTATAATTTATAGAAAATTTAGTTTTATAATCACCGCCATAGGAACAACCACAACAGTCGGTTTCAATAATTCGACATTGTGAATCACTTGTACATTTGCGTTGAGCATCAGTGATGGTTGGCTTACTACCAACCGGAGCTTTACAACTGGTTTGACAATCGGTTAAACTTGAATAGGTGCCACTGGTAGATGAAGCACATTGATAAGTTGTGGTATTACAATTATATTTAGAACTTGGAGCCGTACAAGCTGATTGACATTCAGCTAATGAAGTATAGATGCCATTGACAGCGGATATACATTGATAAGTTGTGCTGTTGCAATTATAGCGTGTTGTGTCACCATAGCCACCACCACCAGGACTGGTATTACTGGCTGCACACTGACCGTTTGTACATTTTATAATTGGCGGCTGAATTTGGCCGCACTCACGCATGCAGGTATTCGGAAAAGCGCTAATGTACGACGATAAATAGCTAGCGTTTAATGTGATATACTCACAACTACAATTGTTTAAAAATGGTATACATTCCTGATCGGCACGACAATTTTTCCATATATCTTGAAATGTTGGTGACGGTGGTGACACTTGAGCTGTCAACAAATCACGCAACATGTATAATTTGTCAGATAACGATGTAAAAATTTCAACAAAGCTAATAGCTTTAGTTATTTGAGCGGTCGCTGCAAAAACAAAAATTGCGATCAAAAATATTGATAAAAATTTTTTCATAATTAGATATTTAATCTTATTTCTTTATATATAAAAATTATAACAAAAATCAAAAAAATATGCAAGATTAAAAATGTTATATCCATGGCTTTGCATTTTTAAAAAAATATGCTACAATCATATTAGTAAATTGAATTTATTTTAGGAGGGAGATTGATGACTAAAAAACAGATTAGGATTAATGATTTTTATTACTACTCTGATGGTGGTATCGTAAAAATCGTGCGTAAAAGTGATGATGATTTCCGTGGGACACTATTAAAATTTCCAAAGATTACTTATGATATTTTAATTGATCCGAAGAAACTAGTATCAAAGATCACCGATCCAAATCAGATAAATGTGCTCGAGAAACGCATTGTTGACAGTACGTGTGGCAAAACTCTTTCGATAGTTCATATAGAAATAATCAATCTTTAAAAGGAGGTAAAAAGATGGATATAAAAATTGGTGATTTTGTATTAGTACCCGATGGCGTATTAAAAATCGTTCACTTTGAAGGTGAAAAGGGTGTTGGTATTCTTATCAAGACACCATCGTCACCTTGTTATAATGAAGTTCATTTTGATGTCACCGTGCCATGCAGAGATATTCAACTAACAATTACCGATCCATCAGAGCTAGAACGGCTCCAGAAAATAATCGACGAAGCTTGTCTCTAGCATTTTAAAAAACACGAAAAGAAAAAACAAAAGCGAAGAATGAAAGGACGGCCCCAGGGGCCGTCCTATTTTTTAATTTTTCAATCCCAACGGTACCTGGTACCGTTGGGATTGATTTTTTTAAAATTCTGACTCCAAGGTTCATTCTTTGTTTGCACCAAAATCAAAAATTTCTTTTTTATATTCAATCCAATTATTTACAAATTCTCTTCATTTTTCTTTTGTATTAATATCTAAGAAATACTCACGTTGAGTAAGCGATGGAAAATTATCAGATTTAAGATAATCTCGATAACTGGATCATTTATAATTTTCTATAAAATCAATAATTTTACTTTCCTTGCCTTCAATACCTTTTTCTTTCCAATTTGGACAAATAATGGCTATCGGATTTGTATGTACATAAACAAACAAAAAATTAAACTGTTCATCGCTATTAACATGAACCGATTTAAATCTATCTTGAAACAAATGACCTTTTCTTTTATATTTAAAATTAAAAAATCTAGAATAACCACCACATAATTTATGCATATATCTTGATATGCCATCATCTTTAATTTGTTCTAAAATAAGATGCACATGATTTGGCATTAAACAAAAAGCGTGAACTTTGACTAAAAAATCTCTTGGTTCACGCTCTTTTGTATTATTTTTTTCTATTTTATTGATCGTGCGGTATGTTGAAATTGTATCTTTTTTATCATTAAATTCAAAAATATCATGTATCATTCTATAATAATCTTTATTGTCATCAAAAAACACTTTACCGTCGATTCCTCTAAAAATAACATGGTAAATTTCACCATTAATTAAAGGTATTGGTCTTCTAGCCATATTTTAATCTTAATTTTTAATCATAACGGTACCAGGTACCGTTATGATTATTATAAACAACTTTTTTTAAAAAATCAACTTAAATACTTGTCAATTAAACGTATCCGTGTCCATACCAATATCAAGGCGCGTATTATACTATCAATCCCAACGGTACCTGGTACCGTTGGGATTGATTTTTTTAAAATTATTAGCGATTATGAAATATTAGGGTGTTGCAGTAAAGAATAGAACTTGCTCACGTAACTTTGACAAAATGATGATTATACGGTATATTGTAAATAGTAATGCTTCTTTAAAAACTTATAAGGGAGCGCGCCAAAGTTTCGAAAGGAACAAGGCAAAAAAAAGAAAGGAGAAAGTGTTATTATGAGTAACACAACTACTGGATTGTGGAATTTGAGTTTGGGAGAAATTGGAGCATCATTAAAGGTACTCGAGAATCTTGGCATATCTCCGGAGCACTTTACAGAAATTAGGAGAAATCCTGATTTTGCTCAAGTGATTGCAAAAGCTATGATCGGTGATATCGGTGACCGGAACAGTTTGTTCTGGAAAGTAGCAAAAATCATGGATAAGAATTTGTTACTTTCACCGGAACACATTTGGGTGCCAAAGTTTCCGGTTCCAAAAGGGTTTGTAAATATTGTTCAACTTTTACAATCGCCTTGTCCGTTTTATCCAGATAAAAAGGTTTCTGATACCCATATCCTTATGTTGGGGTCCAAAAAGCCAACAAGCTTGTTGGGACTTCAAAAAATGTTCCCAAGCGGTGGACAACCTAGGTTTTATTCTTATGCACCAGATTCCTGGTATAAAAAAGAGGATTTTGCTAATAGGGAAAAGATTAGATTTTTGTGGTATCTTCTTCTCAAAAGAAAAATACCGAATTCTATTAATCTAGAAAAAAGTGAACAAATAAAACTATTACCCCCAAACTACAGGATCCCTTCAACTGCGGAAGAGGCCTATAAGAATATTCTCTATTTGCAAAGGAATAAAGAATGTCCTGATCCAATGTACAGTGTTAGAACTGGTTCAGTTACTTCTAAAGGTCGACCCGTTATTGTTGGCTTCTCTACTCCTGGGGAGCTCTCTATCAGTGACTGGAACGATCTTTCCTGCCTCATGTATGGAATTGGAGCTATTCGCGATCTCTATTTTTGAACTTTGATTTGAACAGCAAAAAGTTCCTAATGTGAAAAACGTTAGGAACTTTTTTATCAATTTTGTTAATCTTAAATAATAATAAAAGAATAATATTTTTATTAATTATTTTAACTAAGTTCTGTTAATTTCTCTTAATAAATTATTTTTAAAATCTTTAATAATAGCGTGCTGATGAATAGGTAAAAATGTTTTTAGTTCATTGCTAAAATTAATTTTGGTTTTTTCAATAATATTTTTGATTGGTTCAAGAGACGCTTTATTAGAAACATCTACCATATTTCCACGTAAGAGAAAATAGATATCAAAAAAATCTCTTGGTTTTTGACGTGTTAAAGCAGCTTGAATTTTTTCAGCTACTATTTGCTCTTGAGATAGTATGACCAACAAATACGATGGTACAAAAGAATTATTTATAACAAAAACTTCCCCTTTTATTTTTGTTTTTTTCCTAAAAGAAATTTCTAAATATATATCTAAATCGTATTCTAAAAATTTAAAATTAATAATTCCTAAATATCCTCCAGTTGTAATTTTTGATTCTTTAATGTCTGTTTTAATACCCAAATTCTCAATATTACTTATGGCTTTAATAATTATTTGCTCTATTTCTTTTAGGGAAAAAAGTTTGTTAGTTGAAAAATCTAAATCTTCAGAGAAACGAGGACTTTGAAATACAATTCGTAAAGCAGTACCGCCTTTGAACAATATATTTCTTGACTCTTTTTGTTCATAAAAGAAAGAAAGAAAAATATTTTGGATATATTCCCTAGCTATATTAACATCTCGTGTCTGCAATTTTGTGGCTAATAATTGAATATTTTCTATATTAATCATTATTCATTATTAACAATTTTTTAATTTCAGCATTTAATAAAGGATTATTATATTTTTTTAAATATTTTTTTATTTTTGTCACTGATATATTTTTAATATTTAATCTATCATTGTTTGTCTTTTTTTTCATAATTACAAAATAAAGATAATCCAGTAAGGCTTTTTCTTTGTCAGCCATCCAAATTGTTTGGCCATTAATATCTATAGTATCATAACCTCAAAATAATTCTTCTTTGATTCTATGATAAATAAAAGATTTATTTAACACTGTATAATTTCTACTAGCTTTAGTAGTAGTTGAGGTTATTGAATAAACGGTTTCAGGGAGTATATTGTAATAGGATAAAGCTGTCTCAAAAGAAATATAAGATGGTCTATATATTTTATTGGCTATTTCAAAATCATTAGGTTTGAAAAATTTAGTTATATAAAATCCATTTTTTATTTTTATGAAGAAACCCCTTTTTGTGTAAGAACTTAGAAGACTCTTGCCTGTGTTTTCAGATACATTAAATAAATTAAAAAAAATACCTGGAGTAAACAGAGTGATTCTCTTATTTTGAATTGTTTCGGACACTATAGCTCAATTCAGTTTATTGGTCATATTAAATAAAAAATGAATTAGTTAATTTTAATACATTATATGATAATATATTAAAAAAGTCAATAGCTTCGAATTAATAATCATTTTTTATCTAACATATGTTCGGAACCTGGTTCCGAACATATCCCAACGGTACCTGGTACCGTTGGGATTGAAAGATTAATTAAAAACGACCCTTAAAGGGTCGTTTTTAATTTGTATAACTATAAATCCTATAATCCTTTTTGAGCTTTAATCAAATTTAACAATTGAACTAACAAATTGATTAAGAATTGTTGAAGTGACATGGTATAATCATTCTTTTCAGTTTGTGTCATTTGAGCAATTGGTTTGGCTGGTTGTGGCATTGAAGTTACGGCAGCACTAGTGGTAGTTGTGGTTGTAGCAGCTGGAGCGGTGGTTGTTGTAGCGGTTGTTCCACTACTTGTAATAACTTGATCGCCTGTACTAGCATAGAATTTAATAGCATTAGTACAATCATAATCAACGTCATCTAAATTTGTATCGCCATTAACATCATGTTGAGCTCTAATATATATACCAGTTGTATTAACGGTATTATATCTTAAAGAAAATGTTGCAATACCATCGGTTACAGCTAATACTTTTGTCCCAGTTAAATCTGGGTTAGCAGCTGTAGAAGTACAATCGGCTGATGTGTATGCCTTCATTGTAACTTCCGATGTATCATCTGTTGTTACCACATTACCATAAGTATCAACTAATTTGATAGCTATGGTTGGTGAAATATCTTGATAGGTATAACCAATTGTTGGTTTTGTTGATGAAAACAAAACTTCTGTTTTGGCAGCTGGATTTACAGTAGAAGTAGCTGTACCAGTTGATAAGCCAGTACAAGAAACATTTATAGTTTTGCTAGCACCAGCTGTAAATAATTCAAATGCCAATGAAGTAGCTACGCCGTTCTCAAAATCAATGTTAGTATCAGATACGCTTCACGCATTAGTAACTCATGTCATATCAACATTGTTGTATTCTGGTTTGTTGGCAGCAGAAACTCCTTCTACACTGGCAGTGGTTGTAAAGGCACAAGTTTGATCATCGGTATCAAAATCAATAGTATTACCATATTGATCTTTTTGAGTAATCGTAAGAGTAAAGGATGTTCCGGCGGTTTCAGTCGGTGTATGTTGTGTAACAACAGTTAATCCACCGGTTGCAGGCAAAGCACCAGGAACTTGAGTTAATGTACCAAAATTGGAAGTTCCATCTAGTCCTGTTATAGTACCAGACATGGTAATATTACCAGCGGCACCAACTGTACCCGATGTAACTCTAACTTTTGGAGCGCTTATAGTAACAACCCCTTTGGTAGTTGACGCGTTTGTAATATCAAATTGCATAATTGTTTCTCCAATAAACGTAATAACGGCATCACCAGCCAAATCAGTACCCGCACCAGTATATGTAACGGTAGGAACAACGGTAGTATCAAATTTATAACCAGATGGAGCTGTAAACATAATTGATCCAGCTTTAATATCGCCAGCATTATCTTCGGTAATAACTATATTTGGTACAGCCACAGAAGCACCAGCTCCATAACTATCAGAACTAACATTTCCAGTAGCTGGAGTACTTATTTGTGCTGCAAAAGCCTTATCAGCTATACCAAAAGCAAAAATAAAAAGTAGAACTGTAAAAATTAATAAAAATTTTTTCATATTTAAATTGTTTAAAAAATTTAATTTGTTTAAAAACAAAATTATTATTTATACTATCGATTTGTAATTTTAATATTTATTTATTATGCATTTATAAATAAATAATTAAAAATAAATCGTCGACCTTGTATAAATTTTTTTGTTAGGTATATTATAAACAACTTTTTTAAAAAAATCAAGTGTTTTCAACACTTTAAAACTATAGTGAAGTTGTTTGAATTTTTTAATCAAAACCATTAAAAAATATAAAAACTTTTTAAAAAAGTCAATAGCGAAAGCAAGTTATTAAAAAAACTAATTAAAAATACTTATCCCCTTTTAAAAATTTAAAGGAATTTTAATTTTTCTCAAGTGAATTTTTTAGTTTTTTAATTCTTAAAGAAACGAATTTTTCTGGCAATATATCAAAAAATTGTTTTATATCTTTTAATAATGGAATAAAAAAATCCTCATTTTCCCATTCTAATTTCTTATCTTGGCCGCAAAGAGTTGTTTTTTCTCGGCAAAAAGTGAGATGAGCAACTGTATTGTTAATGTTTTTTATTGATATATTATATTTTTCACGATTGTTAGAAAAATTTTTTCAATCTTCATCGTTAAGATAATATACGGCTCTATTATAGTTTTTATATTCCTTAAAAAATAAAAATTCAATTATATTCCTGGCGTGTAAACATAAACATTCTAAAAAAATATGCTTTTCTTCTTTTATTTCGGTTTCAATAAGCTTGTTATTAGATATAATTAGTTTTTCTACTTCATAACAGAAATGCTCTTCTAAGTAATCTTTTAAATCCTGCTCATTTTTACTATCATAATTTATTTTTTCTTTTGCCATATCAATAATTTATTTTAATTATTATAGCAAACATTTTAAAAAAAACCAAAACCCACGAGAATAAATTCTCGTGGGTTTGTGCTATATTTCTATAACTTGATCTAACAAATTTTATCAACTAAATTAGTTGGTTGGATCGTTTAAGTAAACTGAAGTTGTTTCAAATGTTGAAAGATCATAATTGGTAGTAGAAATTTCTTGATCTTTAATAATAGCATCACCGACATCTTTATGTGAATCGTCTGGTGTTGCGGCATATCAAAAGATTGTTGCTAATGACATTTTGGCAAAAGCATCAGCACCTTCAATTCTACCAGTTATAGTAAATTCTTTTGTTTCGCCAGATCTAACCAAATAGAATTGATCATGACCTGCAA
>JAKLIH010000100.1 GCA_022709715.1 Patescibacteria group bacterium
ACTATTATTTCTGCCCAAATTAAAGCGGGTAAATGAATTAATTCAATAATATAATTTAACAACTTGTTGCCACTATCAAAACGACAATGATAGGTAACAATCAATTTTTTCTTAAAAACTTTTGCCCACAGTGTCAGCCGAAAAGATTCTATTGATGGCAGGTGACAGTTAACAATCTCACTTTCTCTCACTTTTCTAAAACTAATCAGTGGGTACTGCCACATTGCAAATCCTTTCCCAATTTGACAACCAGGAACTCTATTAATTTTGACTTTATTTATTATTTCTTCTTTTTTTAATTCTTTCTGATATTTCGAACTAATTATTTTCACACTACAATTCTTTCCTAGTTCTTCAGCCAATATTTTGGCGTAAACACTCACCCCAGAAATATTTGGCCAATAATAGGTGATACCTACAAGGATTCTTTTCATAAAGCTGATACAATTATCTCATTATGAAGCCCGAAAAATATTCCTTACTTTTTTGGCAGTCCCGAGTAGATTATCTCCGTCTTCTTTCCTCTTT
>JAKLIH010000101.1 GCA_022709715.1 Patescibacteria group bacterium
CCTTCGGTTGGTCGTGGAGCGAAGCGGGGTCAAAAATTAATGCAAAATACTGAATGCAAACTTGGTGTGGAGCTTGCCTGCCGGTAGGCAGGGGCTAGCAAATCTATAAATCAAAAAATCACTTAAATTAAGTGATTTTTTGAATATGGATTTATCTTCTCTTTTAACTAATTACTTTTTACTAATTACTCTTTTCATTACCATTTACTTCTTACTCTTTCCTTTACGATTGTCTTACTACTGTTTTACTATCGCTTTACTATTGTTTTCTCTTTACCATTTACTCTTTATTATCTCCACAATTTTATTTTTGGTAGTTTTGCCAACCCTAATTTCAATGCTATTTTTCGACACTTTAAAATATTTTGCTAACTGCAAAATTATATCATTATTGGCTTTATTGTCTTTGGCTTCTTTATTGGTTCTTACAATAAAATGTTTTTCGGAAATCTTTTCTACACCAATATTTTTACTTTTTAATTTAACTTCGATTAGTATTTTCATGTTAATTATAATTAAGCATA
>JAKLIH010000102.1 GCA_022709715.1 Patescibacteria group bacterium
ATTGGCAAACTATTATCCAATGAAAATAATCGAAGTGAAATAGATCATTTTAAAGACAAACAAATTCAGGAATTTATTGTTTTGAAAAAAACTGTCAATGAAAAAATTAAAAGTATTGAAAAAAAGTGTTTAGAAAATGGACAACAAGCCATGCAATTAATTCAGGAAAATCAAATAGACATAAAATCATTTTACAGCAGTTATGTGTATATTTATTTTAATAAAATAGCTCAAGGTGAAATTGTCAATAATAAAAAAATTTCTAAATATTTAGAAGAGGGCAATCGATACTCAAAAGCAACACCTCCCAATCAGAAGGCAGCTATTGATTTAATCGCCTCTGATTTGATGGCTTTACATTGTTCCATAAATGACTTAATAAAAGAGCTTCTACTCTACAACGCTTTTCTAAAAAACATTACTCCGTTATCATTGCTCAATCGAGTAAGTCAAGAATTACATAAAATTCAGGACGAACAAAATATTCTTTCGATAGCCGAGTTCAATGCAATTATT
>JAKLIH010000103.1 GCA_022709715.1 Patescibacteria group bacterium
TCGGGAACCAATAGAACATATAATATTGAGGTTTCTTACCCTGACCCTAAAGACCCAACTAAAACAAACAGTATCACTAGATCTTTGGATTTAAAGACCAATACTCTTTTATCTTTTGATTTAAATTAATATTATGATGAACAGAATTCTTAATCACCAAACAAGCAAAATAGAAACAAGTGCTTTAATTTTAGCTGTCTTCACTTTTATTGGCAGCTTTCTCAGTGTTTTCCGTAACGGGCTATTAGCTAGTACTTTTGGTGCTTCCAGATTAGTTGATATGTATTATGCTTCTTTTCGTATTCCTGATTTTATTTTTAATATTTTTATTCTCGGAGCCTTAGCAGCTGGTTTTATTCCTTTATTTGTTAAATATTCTAATATTGGGAAGAAAGAAGTTAATGAATTCGGAACTTCTATTATGGTAGGCATTTCCTTTTTTAGTGCTTTATTAGGAATAATTTTTGTTATCTTTGCCAACCCCATAGTTAAATTATTATTCCCAGGATTT
>JAKLIH010000104.1 GCA_022709715.1 Patescibacteria group bacterium
TTTTGATGTTAATTTTTCAAAAAATTTTAATTTTTCTTCAATATAGCTCCTTAAATTTGGCTTATCATTACTATTATTAAAACTTAACCATATTTTCATAATTTCAACAATTTCGTTTATTTGTCATAATGTATCATGTATTTTTTTGGCTTCCTCATAAGAAAATAATTTAGGATAATGTTTTTTTAAGTAATCAGATAAATAAGGGAATAAATTATCTCTTTCTACATCAGAAACAATTACATGCCCAATTTCTTCTAAAGAAATTTTATTTTCTCAATCATCGCCAAAAAATCTCATATTAAAATGTTTTAATATGCGTAACATATCCTTCCTGGGCAATAATTCTTTGTATAAAATAAGAATAACTCATTGGTATTCAAAATCAGAATAATCAGAGTTTGATTTTTGATTTATAATATTCATGATAATTTTTTAATATTATTAAAATAACAGAGAGAACGTTTGTCCTCTCTGTTATAGAGGGCAAACTATTTTCCACTTCCGCC
>JAKLIH010000105.1 GCA_022709715.1 Patescibacteria group bacterium
TCTTCACTTTTCTTCATGTTTTGTCCTGCTCCAGAATGACAAGATTGTAAGATAATGTTAGTCCCTGAGTTTACAAAAGGCTTTAGCCCTTCACCCAACTCTTTAAAATCACTTTCTTTACTTATTTTTTGATTACCAATTGACAAAGAATTTTTATCATAATTACCATGAGAATGATTGCTAAGAGTTCCAATACTTTCAACATTATTATCTTTAAGTTGTTGAACTAAATCTTTAATTCCAGAGACATATAAAACCAAAACATCTTTATCTAAGTGATTTTCCGCCGAATTTTTAATATTATTAATTGCAGTATCTGTTTCTGGTATGCTTTTCGGTAACACTACAACATTAACATTTACCAACTTTTCTTTATCACCACCAACTTCATCCGGACACATCCCCGTCGGATCAATCAAATTAATCGGATTCTGCATCACATAGTTATACGGGTTAAAGTTCGGAAACTTCTCCGCCAACGGATCCACACTCAACCAAATACTAACCT
>JAKLIH010000106.1 GCA_022709715.1 Patescibacteria group bacterium
ATCCATCGTTTTGAGTAATAATAACAAGAAGCTAAATGACTGTTATACTTTTCAGAGCAAACTTCAATATTACAATGGCTGGTCAAATTTTAAATTGAAAACATTTGTTTGGAGTAAAAGCAATGGATTGACTATGTTTATTGGCCAAAATGGTGAAAAATTTGAATTGTATAAAATACTTAGATAAAAATAAATACTATTGCTAACATTGGTTTTGGTCAATGGCGAGGTTAGAGCTAATCAGGAAAGTACGTTGGTAAAATTAATTTTGTTTATTTTTGAAATAGAGGTTTGTTTAGGAGAAGGTTTTTAGACATGACTGAAGCAACTATAGATATTTCTAGTTATCCTTCTGGATTTTATACTGTTGCTTTAATTTGCAACGGTACTATTATAGATGCCAAAACATTAGTGAAACAATAAAAAAAATTACCATGAAAAATTTAATATTAATCTTTTTTAGTTTTATACTTTTGAGTTGTAACAACGATGATGATGTAGCTCCA
>JAKLIH010000107.1 GCA_022709715.1 Patescibacteria group bacterium
ATATAACAGAGCTAAAATAAATAGATTTTGATAAAAAAACCAATTTAAATTTTTTTACTGTTTATATAATTTTGGTGTCTCTTCCTTTTTTTGTCTAAAAAAAAGAAAAAAAAATTACACCTTAAATTGTAGATTTTCATTGATTTTTTTTACTCCAAAATTAAAGGGCTTATAGTTTAATGGTTAGAACACGTTGCTCATAACAACGCAGTTGTAGGTTCGAATCCTACTAAGCCCAGATAGAAAAAAGGTTTCACTCCTTTTGTTACAGAAGAAATTTATCAAACTTATTTCAAAAAACAAGAAAAAGAAAAAAGTGTTCATTTATGTTCATGGCCTGAAGCAGAATCAGCTTCAAAGAAAAAAGAAAAAGATGATAAATGGGAAATGATTTTGAATTTAATAAAAAATATACGTCAAGAAAAATCAAATTCTAAAAAACCAATGAATTCTGAAATAAAATTAACTCTTCCAAAAGAGCAAGTTAAAAAGCTTGATGGAA
>JAKLIH010000011.1:0-2263 GCA_022709715.1 Patescibacteria group bacterium
GAAGCCACATTTAACAGAAGACAGGATTGTCCTGCTGTTTGGCAATATAATGGGGCTATTTACATAATTAATATAAAATCTTTAAAAGATGAAACTATTTCAAATTTTAAAAATATTAGAAAATATGTCATGGACGAAATCAGTTCACACGATGTTGATACACTTTTAGATTGGAAACTTTCAGAAATACTATTAAATGAATAATAGAGAAGAAATCAAGGATTTTATCGTAGGATTAGAAAAAAAATTTCCTGTAAATGAGTGGAAAATAAATTCTTTACACATCTGGCCATATATTAGAATCAAACTCTATTTTTATTTGATAAAAGTAATCGAGAAGCCAGAAACTCTAGTCCCTATTGTCAGAACAAAAAACAGTACAGAAAAATTAAAATCGTTATATAGAAGCATTCGATCCATTTTATTTTATTTAAGATGGATAAAAACTTTACCGCAAAAAGAAAATTTGTTTGTAGGAGCGGATGCTCATCGTATAGATTTTAAGGGGTCAAGGTTTAATCGATATTTTGACATCTTTATTGATAAATATGCAATTCGAGATGAATCTATTTATTTTGAATATGGTTTAAATACTAAGCGACAATACAATTCTGATTTAATTTTTACATTCTCAGAGGCTTTTAAAGGATTTTTATTTTTGAATAAAAGACTTAAAACGAGCAAGTTGAGTGTGGAGGGTTACGATTCTTTTTTAGAATTCTTAAAAAACGACATACGACTTACTCGATTTACAGAACTTTATTCAAAAGAACGCATCACACGATGGGCAGAAGATGTCTTTTATGTCAAAGTTTTGTTTTTTCAAAAAGTTTTACAGATAGTCCAACCTAAAAAAGTAGTCATATTGTGCTACTATTTAGAAGATATCTTTGCCCTCACAGCTGCTGCAAATCACTTAAAAATTGTCACTGTCGAAATGCAACATGGTCCTCAGCCAACTGTACATTTAGCTTACAGTAGTTGGTCTGTATTACCTAAAGAAGGTTATGACATGATTCCTAAAACCTTTTGGTGTTGGGATGATAGCAGTCATAACGTCATTAAACATTGGACAAAAAATAATCAAAATTATTCAGTAAAAGTTATCGGTAATCCTTGGATTGATTTTTGGAAAACAAAAGAAATGAATTATCAACATCAAAATTATATTCTTTATTCTTTACAACCCAGTCCTATTACAATTGAACAGTTATTCCCTGAATCAATACTGAATTTTATTAAAAATAATCCACACAAGTGGTTTATTCGTTTGCATCCAAGACAATTAAATGAAATAGAAACAATAAAATCTTTTTTAATAAGTAAGGGTGTTTTAGAATTAGTTAACCTTGATGAAGCAACTTACGACCCACTACCTCTATTGCTTTCTAAAGCTTCACTACATTTAACTCATTTTTCAGGTACTGCTATAGAAGCCTCTTTCTTCAATGTTTTTACTGTTTTGTTAAATGAGATTGGCGTTTTTTCATTTCAAGATTTAATTTCTACGCAAAAGGCTGTATATTTGAATCCGGATGATACTAATTTTCAACAAAAATTGGATGCTATCATCCAACAAAAGAACAACTTACCAAGAGATAAAAATGTAACTTATTTTCAAGAAAATTTATTTGAGTAGTGATGAACTTTTTTAATCAAATTTTATTAAAAATTAAATCTCGTTTAGATAAGTTAAACGCAATAAGTTCAGGCATTAAAATTCCAGATAAAACTGTAATTGTTGGTTCATCTTTAAAAGGAGATATTAAACTTTCTAAATATATTACGATAGGATCAAGTAATTTAAAAGGTGAAATTTATATTGGCGACTCAACAAAAATTATAAACAGCGCACTAAAAGGTGAAATTAAAATTGGAGAAAATAATAAAATTCATGGTGCTACGCTTTTAGGAAAAATTAAAACAGGGAATTTTACTTCATTATGGGGTCCGAACTTAGATATTCATTCCAATCAAGAAGCAAGCGTTGAAATTGGAAATTTTTGTTCGATTGCTCGTAACGTAAGTTTTCAATCGTTTAATCATAATTTTAAAAAACCAACAAGCTACTTCATTGGTCAGAATTTTTTTGATGAAAAATGGGTTAATGAAAAAGTTTCAAAAGGAAATATTATTCTGGATAATGATGTTTGGATTGGAACGCATTGCGTAATCTTAACGGGTGTCAAAATTGGTAATGGAGCAATTATTGCTGCAAATAGCGTAGTAACTAAAGACGTTCCGCCTTATGGAATTATGGCTG
>JAKLIH010000011.1:2361-5079 GCA_022709715.1 Patescibacteria group bacterium
CTTTTTTGAAAATGAAATTTCAGAAGAAAGTTTAAGTAATTTAAAGCATGATTAGTGGCTTAGTATCAATAATTATTCCCGTTTTCAATCGTGAAAAGTTGATTGTTGAAACCTTAAAAAGCATTCAAAATCAATCTTATACCAATTGGGAATGTATTATTGTGGATGATGGTTCAACGGATTCTACTGAAAATTGTATTCAAACTTTTGTTGAAAAAGATAAGAGGTTTGCCTATTATCATCGTCCTGTAACGTATATAAAAGGAGCAAATTCATGTCGGAATTATGGTTTTGAAGTGAGCTCCGGTGAATATATAAACTGGTTTGATAGTGACGATATTATGTTACCGGATTTTCTAGAAAAAAAGATTAAGGCATTTACCTCTGAAATTCAATTTGTGATTGCCTCCGGATTCAATTGGTTTCCAAATGAAGATTCCAAAATAATTTTAGAAATAGAAGATACTGATAATTTGTATGCCGATTTTGTTCTTTGGAAGATAAATATTTTAACACCATCTGTATTATTTAGAAAGTCTTTTTTACTCTGTAAAGAATTATTTAATTCTTCGATGAAACGAGGTCAAGAAGCAGAATTTTTTAGCCGTCTTTTTTTCGAATGTAATGCTAGTCAATATAAAATTATTTCTGCTCAAGTGTTTTTATACAGACAACATGAAGATTCTAAATCATCAAAGAATTTGATATATAACAAAGGATATAAAGAATCATTGTTTTTTTATCTTTTTGAAAATTTTAAAAGAAGTGAGCAAATTAAATCAATAGAATTACTTGATTTTTTTTATGATAGATTGTTAAAACTATTCATAACAAGCAATCGAAATCATCACAAAGAAGTAACACGATCTATCCTAAAGGTGTTTTATCCACGGTTATTGAAGTATGATAAATTAAAAGCGTTAGAATTAATTTTTTTAGGAAGAGTGATGTATGTTTTCAAAAAATCACCTCAAAAGCTTAGAGACAGGTGGTTAAAATTCAAATTCAATTGGAATGAATAAATTAATTTCAATCATAATTCCAACTTATAATCGAGCAGATTTAATTAGTAAAACGCTCGAAAGTATTCAAAACCAATCATATAAAGATTTTGAATGTTTAATTGTTGATGACGGTTCTGAAGATGATTCAGAAGAAATAATTCAACTATTTAGTGATTCAGACAACCGGTTTCAATTTCATAAAAGGCCATTGAACAGAATAAAAGGTCCTAATGCTTGTCGAAATTTTGGTTTTGAAATTAGTAAGGGAGATTTTATCTATTTTTTTGATAGCGATGACATATTAAAATCAAATGCATTAGAAACTTATTTTAATCATTTTCAATATAATACGGATGCCGTGGTTTCTAAAGTTGAAAAAGTTGATTCTATTACAAAATTATTTTTAGAAGAAAATAAGATTAAATCTCAAAATTTAATAGAAGATTTTTTTATACATAAAGTCTCATTTTATGTTTGTGGGCCTATGTGGAGAAAGTCTTTTTTGGAACAGCAACCACAATTGTTTGATGAAAGTTTAAGCAATTTTGACGATTGGGATTTTAATCTTAGAATGTTATATTCGAATCCTAATTTGATTTATTTAGAATTACCACTTGTTTTGTATATCCAATCTCCTGATTCTCTTAAAAATGAGGTCAAGAAAGGAAATAGAAAGGAAATAGATTCTGCATTTAGAGCTCGATTTAAACATCTGCAATTGTTGAAAAATCAAAACCCTGAAAATGAATATCGTTTTACAAAACATATTGCTCAGTTTTATAAGAAAACGGTAAGACAAAGTTTGTTTTTAAACAATAATGTTTGGTCTGATTATTTTAAAAAATCTATTGTATTGTTGTTTAAACTAAAAGAATATAAAAGTATTATTAAACTGATATTAGGGGTAGTTTCGGTCAAGTTGTTTTCAAAAGGATATAGATTTTTTGAATAATATTATATTCATTAACCTATTTCACTAGGCAGTTTCGTTCTTCCTATTTTAGACTAATAAAAAAGGTGTAAGTTTATTTTTATTATAAAAGAGCAATTAAAGTTGAACTATTAATGAAATATAAATATAAAATATTGGTTATTGTTACTGAATTTCCATCAGTTACAGAGACTTTTATATTAAATCAAATTACAGATTTGATTGATAGGGGAAATGATGTGACTGTTTTTACATACAATAAATCGAATGATAACATTATTCATCAACTTTTTTTAGATTATAACTTAGAAAAAAAAACCATTACACACTTTAAAAATCAAAAGAGTAAATGGCTAATTTGTAAAGAAGGGTTTAAATTTTTCAGAAAGTATAGAAATCATCTTGAATTTAAAAAGTTACTCTTTTTGCTAAGCCCCATTTATTTCAAGACTAATCTTAAAAAACTAAAAATTTATTACGACTTGCCGGTTTTATTATTCAAAGAAAGTTTTGATATTGTCCATTGCCATTTTGGATTTAATGGAAAAAAAGTTGCTGATGCTTATGAAATAGGAATTTGTAACTATCCAAAAGCAATCTTGTCTTTTCATGGATCTGATTTAACACCATCAAAAGTTGAAATTTATAAAGATGCTTACAAAACTATTTTTAAGTATTTTAATGGTTATACTGTAAATTCCAAATATCTTCAAGAAATCTTACTAAGAGTCAACCCTTTTGTTAAAAATTATTTTTTAATACCTGAAGGTCTGAAAGAGCAAA
>JAKLIH010000011.1:5178-25286 GCA_022709715.1 Patescibacteria group bacterium
CCTTACAATCACATTTAGAAGTTAAAAGTGAGTCATCAACTTTTGATATTGTCTTTTGTGGAAGATTAATCAATTGGAAAGGGCCGGATAGGGCTATTCGAATGCTAAAAAAAATGATTGATTTAGGCTATTCAGATGTTCATTTGCATATTATTGGTAATGGCGAAATGATGTTTGAGCTACAAAGTCTCACTAATCAATTTGAAATAAATAACCATGTTATTTTTCACGGTTCATTATCGCAGGAAAAAGTATTTAAAATAATGGCTATGTCTTCTGTGTTTTTACTCCCGGGAATAGCTGAAAAACAGACACAACGTTCAGAAGCACAGGGTTTGGTTCTTCAAGAAGCTCAATTTTTTAAGTTACCGGTTATTACCTCCAATGTTGGCGGAATTAAATACGGTATGATTCCAAATGAAACCGGATTTTTAATTGAAAGTAAAAACGAAGAAGAGTTTGTAGAGAAATTAATTTTACTCTACAAAAATCCTGATTTAAGAAAAGAAATGGGAGAAAAAGGTCAACGTTTTGTTTTAAATGAATTTGAAAGTAAAATAATTGGTGATAAATTAATTTCTGTTTATGAGAACATTAGTTAATATAAAACATAAGTTTTATTTATAATCAAAAGCAAATTAATTAAAAATTATGTCTTTTTGATTAAAATATGATGTTGATTTTTTTTGAAACAGTATCTTTGAATTTTATTATCACAAACATCATTAAAATTTCTCAGAATGTTTTTCGTTAGATTAAAATTATTAATTAGAATTTCTACGGCAAAATTATTTCTACCTTATTTATATAAAAAATATGTTAGAAATAATGACATTTTGATAGATGACATTAATCAGAATTTCATCATTCGTTCTCAAAAAAGTGATTTCACTTTGAAAAAAAAGTTCTATCATTTGCTATTTTATTATCCGGAATTTGCTTTTGTTTTTTTCTGGAGAATAAAAAGTCATTTAATGATTTGGAAGATACTATTTTTAAAAAATTATAACTGTAAAATCTTTACAAGTTCAATAATTCAAGGAGGCTTAGTGGCTTATCATCCGTTTGCAACTGTTATTAATGCAAGGAAAATAGGAAAAAATTTTACATTCCGTAACAGTTTGACAGTTGGAAATAAAAACAACAATAATGAACTTCTTCCTACGATTGGAAATAATGTTGAGGTTGGAGCTAATGTTGTAATTATTGGTGATATTGAAATTGGAGATAACGTAATTATTGGCGCAGGGTCTGTTGTTGTAAAAAATGTTCCATCAAACTGTGTAGTTGCAGGAAATCCGGCTAAAATAATTAAACATTTAAATCTTTAAATTTTGGTTTCAATAATTACCCCACATTGGAATGATTATTCTGGTTTGGAAAATTTGTTAGAATGTTTCAAAAAACAAGTTTCCGATGCTTGGGAATGGATAATTGTTGACGACGACTCTGAAAGTATCGTTCAACAAAAATTAAAAAATTTTCAAGAAAATAATGCTCATTTAAACATTAAGATACTATTTAATTCTGAAAAGAAAAATGCATCTGTTTGTCGGAATCAAGGTGCAGAACTTGCTACTTACAATGCCCTAGTTTTTTTAGATTCTGATGACACTATATCGTCAGAATTTGTTCTAAATAGACTTTTAGAAGTTAAAGAATTTATAGTATTTCAAAATATTTTAGTTGTTAATAAAACTTCAAGCACACCATATTCTAAAATTAAAAGTGATTTTTTAAATAATTTTTTAAAAGCTAAATTTGCTTGGCAAACAACTTCTATTTTATTCAACAAACAATTTTTTATTAGCATTGGCGGATTTGATCAAAATTTAAAATTATTGCAAGATGTAGAAATATCAATTAGAATATTATTATTGGGAAACAATTTTGAAATCCGTACAAATAATGATGTAGACTTTTTTTATAAGGTTATTCCAATTGATATAAAAAAGCGAACTGTTGAAAAAGTGACAGATTCCGTTAATTATTTAATTAGAAAGTCAACTTCAAAATTTAATTTATCTAAAGATCAGAAACGCAAAATGTCGTCTTATTATTTTTTATCTGTTCGATATTTTGTAAAGTCAAGTTTACCGGACGATAAAAGACTATTAAAGAATTGCTTAAAAACCCTTTATGAAGAGGCAATAATTGGTTTAAACCTTTATTTAATAGGTAAGTTACTGATTAAGTGCTTTAATTGGAAATTAATTACCAAAGATCAGTTTATAAAAAGTAATCGATTCTTTTTTAAAAATGAATAACAGAATAAAAATATTATTTACTATTCCTAATTTTGACACGTCAGGTAGTGGAAAAGTGGTTTATGATTTAGCAAAGAATTTAGATAAAAATAAATTTGACATATCCATCGCATGTCAGAATTCTAAAGGAAATTTTTTTAAGGAGATCGAATTACTCAATCTACCAATTTATTTTATAGAAATTGAAGCTTCAACAAAACCGTACCTTACATTTCTATCTAGAATTAAACCGTATAAGAATTTTATAAAAGAGCATAAGTTTGATATTGTTCATTCTTGGCATTGGAACAGTGGATGGAGTGAAGTTGTTGCAGCAAGATGGGGAGGGGCTAAATTTATATATACAAAAAAAGCAATGAGTTGGGGAAATATTCACTGGAAAATAAAAAGTTATCTTTCTAATTTCATAATAACAATAAATCATGAAATGGTTCATTTTTTTCCATATAAAAAAAATCAAAAATTAATTCCATTAGGATTAGATATAAATTATTATAATTCGGATTTGTTTACAACTAAAAATGAGAATGATATTTTCAAAATTATCACAGTCGCAAATTTAGTTCCTGTAAAAGGAATTGAAATTATAATCCAGGCACTGGATAAATTAAAGAATAAATCGCTTTTCTTAATTGTTTTGGGTGATGATAGAGATCCCTATGCAGAAGAATTACACAAGTTGGTTCGCAATATGAACTTAGAAAATCAAGTGCAATTCTTAGGAAAAAAAACTGATGTTAGACCCTATCTGGCCGATTCTGATTTATATATTATTCCCACTTTAAATGATTCGAGAAAAGAGGGTATGCCAATGGCTTTGGTTGAGGCAATGAGCATGGCTAAACCGGTATTGGGTTCTAATATTTCGGGAATAAATTATGTTTTAAAAGATTTCCCGGAATTACTTTTTGATGCTGGAAATGCCTTTGATTTAAGTAAAAAAATACATTATTTTTACCAGCAAAAAATAGAAGAACGAATTAAAGTTGGTCAACTTTTAAGAGAATATACAGTTAAGTTTTATACCATTCAAAAATGCATACATGAACATGAGCAATTATATATCAAATTGATTGCAAAAAAGAATAATTAATGAAGGAAAGAACAGATATAATTCCATCTAAACCAATCTTTGTTGGAGAAACGAATACAATTGATAAAAAAGCTATTTGTATTTTTGCAGCAACAGGTTTTTTTTTAGAACAAGATACTTTTTTTAAAGAACAAAAAGTTCTAAAACCTGGTTTTGAGTACATATTGGAAAATGGAAAACCTATTGCGGAAAATCAATATTTTAAATGGCATTATACACCTATAGAAAGACCTTTTGAACAAATTGTGAATGAGTTTGCTACTTTATTTGAATCTATTATTAATGAGCAAGTTGGTGATAAAAAAGTTATTTTGCCTCTTTCCGGTGGATTGGATAGTAGAACACAAGCTGCAGCACTTTACTATTTAAATAAAAATGTCCAAAGCTATAGCTATGAATTTGAAAACGGATTAAACGAAACTTGTTTTGCTCGAAAAGTTGCTAAAGTTTGCCAATTTCCTTTTGAAAAATGGATAATACCAAAAGGTTATTTATGGGAGAATATACAAAAAATAGCATCAATTAATCAGTGTTATACAGAGTTTACTCACCCACGCCAAGCAGCTGTACTGGAAAAATTATCTAAATTGGGTGATGTTTTTAGCCTTGGTCATTGGGGCGACGTACTTTTTGATGATATGAAAGTAAATGATAATTTGTCATTTGAGAATCAAGTTGATTTGATGTTCAAAAAAGTATTAAAAAAAGGTGGTTTAATGTTGGGACAAAAATTATGGCAAGATTGGCAGATAGAAGGAAATTTTGAGGTCTATTTGAAAGGTAGAATAAGAAGTTTGTTAAAAGAGATTAATATCCCAAGCAATGCCAATGCTCAAATTAGAGCTTTTAAAAGTACTTATTGGGCTCCCAGATGGACAAGTGTAAACCTTTCTTTGTTTGAATCAGCTAAACCTATAACACTTCCTTATTATGACAATCGAATGTGTGAATTCATTTGCTCTGTACCAGAAAAATACCTTGCCGGAAGACAAATTCAAATAGCTTATTTAAAAATGCGAAATCCTGCATTAGCAAAAATTGCATGGCAAGATCACAGACCTTTTAATTTATATTCATATGATTGGAATAAATTCCCTTGGAATTTACCTTATAGACTATTAAAAAAAATAGATAGGGAATTAGTTACTAAAAATAAAGTTGTCAATAATTACGAAAATCAATTCTTAGGGCAAGAAAATGATAGCATTTTGAGAAAGTTTCTATTTCAAAACAACAATGGTTTACTTTCAAATGAATTGGTAGAAGAAATTTATAATGATTTTAAACACAAAGACCATTTGTTTTTTTCTCATTCTGTCAGTACGCTTTTAACCCTTTCAATAAAATTTAACGCAATAGATAATGGTAAATATTGTATATAATTTATATTTAAAGAAAAGCATAATCCTATCAAATTCAGCATCAAATTGGATATATTGGCAGCTATACAAAGTTTTAAAGAAGATTTTACCTATTTATTATTCAAAGCTAAGCACTAACAAACTTTCTGTAAATTCTAAAAGTGAAATTATAGTCAGTCTAACTACTTTTCCGGCTAGAATAAAAACAGTTCACTTAACAATTAAATCAATACTTTTTCAAACATATCAACCAAAAAGTGTTGTTCTTTGGCTTTCAAACGAACAGTTTCCTAATGGAGAAAAAGAATTGCCAAATGAATTACTAATACTCAAAAAAAGTGGATTAACAATTGAATTTTGTGATGATTTAAAATCGCATAAAAAATATTATTACACTTTCCAAAACTATCCCGAATACCTTATAGCTACTATTGATGACGATGTTTATTATCCAAAAAATATATTGAAGATATTAAAAGACTATTCTACCATTTACCCAAACGCAATAATTGCCAATAGAGTAAGAGAGATTTCATTTCAAGATTCAAAAATAATACCCTATCGGAAATGGAAAATTAATAATGCTACATCTTCCCTACCTTCCAAAAAATATATGCCAACCGGAGTAGGAGGTGTACTCTATAAAACTTCATTTTTTTCAGAAAGGCTTTATTCAAAGGAAAATATCAAAAAACTATGTTTGAATGCTGATGATGTTTGGCTTAAAGCCAATTCCTTGATTAATGAAAAGGAAGTTGTATTCACTTGTAAATATTATAATGAATTTATAGAAGTTAAAGGCTCTCAGGTTGAGTCATTATACAGTCAAAATGTATTCAATGCCACTAACGATATTCAAATTCAAGAAGTGTTCGATTTTTTTTCAATAGATGAATCAAATATAGTAAATTAGCAATAAAATGAAAATTGGAATTGTAGTACCTTCTGTTCCGGGTTATTCTGAAACCTTTTTTAATTCAAAGATTAAAGGGCTTCAGGCAAACGGATTTGAAGTTATTTTATTTTCTAAAAGCAAAATAAGAGAAAAGCATCCTCTATGCAAAACCGTTTTTGCTCCGGATTTTTCTTTGCGAATTACATTACTATTTGATATTATAGACATAC
The DNA here is from genome assembly GCA_022709715.1 of Patescibacteria group bacterium. GTDB lineage: Bacteria > Patescibacteriota > Minisyncoccia > UBA6257 > JAKLIH01 > JAKLIH01. The sequence goes on from JAKLIH010000011.1 coordinate 11,025, forward strand.
TCAAAAACTGTATATTTCATTTTAGTAAGGCAAAACGACTATTTAATCTTAACAAAAAGGATGTTTTAGATTATAAATATGCATTTAAAAATGTTTTGATTAACAGTTATTTTTTGCCTTACCAATTAACATGGTTGCACTTTGGATTTGGAACAATGGCCCTACAAAGTGAAAATGTTGCTGAAGCTATTGGAGCTAAGATGGCGGTAAGTTTCAGAGGTTTTGATCTATATGTATATCCTATTAAATTTCCAGATTGTTATCGCTTACTTTTTTCTAAAAAAGTCAAGTATCATGTGCTTTCTGATGGAATGAAGGAGATTGTAAAGAAGTACAATGTTTCACCCGAATTGATATTAAAAATCTCTCCAGCTATCGATGTTGAGTTTTTTAAAAGAAATAAAAATTTTTCAGATAATTTTGTTATTCAATTTATAACAGTAAGTCGTTTGCATTGGATAAAAGGCTTGGAATATATTTTAGAAGCATTTTCACTTTTTAAAAAACAAAAAATCCCTTTTCATTTTACAATAGTTGGTGATGGAGTTGAAAAAGAAAAACTTATGTTTGCAGTTCATCAACTGGGAATTTCTGAAAATGTTACATTTACAGGCAAAATTGAACATAATAAGGTAAGAAGCTACATGGAAAAAAGTAATTACTATATTCAATATAGCTTGCAAGAAGGTTTTTGTAATGCTGTTTTAGAAGCACAAGCGATGGGGCTATTGTGTATTGTTAGTGATGCTGACGGATTAAAGGAAAATGTGTTGCACAATAAAACAGGTTGGGTAGTTCCAAAGAGAAATCCAATTCTTTTAACTGAAAAAATTACAGAAGTAGTCAGACTTTCAGAAATTGACAAATTTAAAATTAGAGAAAATGCAATTGAAAGAGTTACAAATGAATTTAATATAACCAAACAAATAGAGTATTTTAAATCATTTTATACTGATTAATAAGTAAAACTTTCATGCTATTTAATTCAATCGAATTTTTTGTGTTTCTGCCATTAGTTTTTGTGCTTTATTGGATGCTGCAAAAGCAAAAATTGGCATGGCAAAACGGATTGCTCTTAGTAGCAAGTTATTATTTTTACGCTTGTTGGGATTGGCGTTTTCTTTTTTTGTTAATGTTTTCAACAGGTTTAGATTATTTTGCCGGTTTAATGATGCAAAAAGCTAAAAATGAAGCGAATAGAAGGTTTTGGTTTTGGTTAACGATTTCGATTAATATTGGTTTTTTAGGTGTTTTTAAATACTATAATTTTTTTGTTGATTCGTTTGCCGATTTGATTAATAATTTCGGATTTCAAGTTCATTATTACACATTAAATATTATTCTTCCGGTTGGAATTTCTTTTTATACGTTTCACGGACTTTCGTATGTCATTGACATTTACAAAAGGCGAATTGAACCGGAACGTAATTTCGTGGAATATGCTTTATTTGTCAGCTATTTTCCCTTGCTTGTGGCCGGACCTATCGAAAGAGCGACACATTTATTGCCGCAAATCAAGAAAAAAAGAAGTTTCGATTATTCGAAATCCATTCAAGGTGTAAAGCAAATTATTTGGGGTCTTTTCAAAAAGGTTGTAATTGCAGATAATTGTGCTTTTTTTGTCAATCAAATTTTTGATAATTCTGCAAATTATTCAGCACCGGAATTATGGTTTGGAAGTATTTTATTTGCGTTTCAAATTTATGGTGATTTTAGTGGTTATTCGGATATTGCGTTGGGAACCTCAAAGTTATTTGGCATCGATTTACTGCGAAATTTCAATTTTCCCTATTTCTCAAAAGATATTGCCGATTTCTGGCGTCGATGGCATATTTCCCTTTCCACTTGGTTTAGAGATTATTTATATATTCCATTGGGTGGAAGCAGAGGTTCAAATTGGCAAAGTGTGCGAAATACATTTATCATTTTTTTAGTTAGTGGATTTTGGCACGGTGCAAACTGGACTTTTATTATTTGGGGATTCATTCATGCGTTACTTTTTCTACCCTTACTTTTATCAAATTCAAATCGAAGTTCATTGTCAAATTCAAATTACAGTTTAAAAGATTTTCCAAAAATACTCATCACTTTTGCTTTTGTTTGTTTGGCTTGGGTGTTTTTTAGAGCTGATAATTTAACCGAATCATGGAATTATATCAGCGGAATGACAAACTTTAATGATTTAAGTTTTCAGTTTTTTTATAAAAACTCGAAATATAGTTTAATTTCTTTAATTTGTTTACTTTCAATAATTTGGATGATAATTACAGAATGGAGAAATGTTAAAAGAAATAATTATGAAATTCAACTCTCCAAATGTAATTTGTTTATCTTGCTTTTGATGATTTTCTTTATGGGATCTTTTAAAAATCAAATGAGTTTTATTTACTTTCAATTTTAATTTATGAATAAATTCTTAAAAAAAATTGTAATTTATGGTTTAGCAAGTTTTATTGTTTTAAACCTAATTGCTTTTTTAAGCCTTTATTTTTTAGGAAAATCATCTTTTTACAAACAACAATTTGTTAAAAATGGAGTCAAAGAAACTACCTTTGATTATATTGTTTTAGGTTCAAGTACAGGATTAACAACCTTAGACACCAAATTGATAGATTCGTTAACTCACAGAAGTGGATTAAATATTAGCATTGATGATTCCGGTTTAAGTTCGCATTATTTAATGCTTCAACATTTTTATTTGTCAGGAAAAAGCACAAAAAAATTAATTCTAGCTGTTATGCCTGATGATTTGGAAAACGAAAAACCAAAACTAAACGGAAATGATTACCGTTTTTTACCCCATAACAATGAGGATGAAGTTCAAACTTTTTTTAATGAGATAGAAGGAGATAATAAAATTATTTATCAAACCTCAAAATATGTGCCTTTAATTGGAGTAAGTTATTTTAATACAGAATTATTTTTTCCGGGAATTTTATCAATCTTTCAACCAACAAAACGTAATTTATTTGATCAAAATGGGAATTATAGTTATCCTACTATTAATTCGTCAAAAAAATTAGAAAAAACGAGTAATAAAATAAAAAAGTTAGAATATAAAAACCCTTATTTAACTAAAATAATCGACTTTTGTAGATTGAATAAAGTGAAGTTAATTATATATCAGTCACCAATTTATAAAACGGAAGTAATTTTTCCTGATGAGTTAAATTGTGTAAATCAATGTTCACTTTTTAATGTTTCAGAATTTTTTTATGATGAAATTCATGTGAATAGCAAAGGAAGAAGAATCTGTTCAGAAGATTTTTCTAAAAATTCATTTTTTTTAAATTAAAACCTAACAATGAATAAATTTCAAATCGCACAAATTGTTTGTAGTTATCTGCCACCAATAATTTCTCAAAAGATTAGAAATAGAATCATCACGCTACAAGAAGGAGAAAAATTAAAGTTTGATTTTAAGAAAAAGTCAATTACCGGTAGTCTTTTTGAGGGTAATACAAATGACTTTCATGCCATGATTTTTGGTGTAAATGGTTATTATGATTGGAGAAATATAATTTTAGTACATGAAATTTTAAAACATAAAAATGGAGATATTGTTGAAGTAGGTGCAAATGTGGGAACAGAAACAATAGCTCTGACAGATTTAGCTTCACCAAATTCAGTTTATGCCTTTGAACCTTTACCCCAAAATTTTGACTACTTGCAAAAAATAATAAGTCTAAATTCTTTTAAAAATCTGTTTGTCTATAAGCAACTAGTTTCAGATACTTCAGGAAAAGCATACTTTAAAATCCCAAATAAAAACCAATCAGGATCAGGACATATCGCCTCAAACAATGATAAAAACACACAAGAGTTTGAAGTAATAATGCTCGATGAAAAATTGGCACATTTGAATTCATTTTCAACAATTTTAATTGATGTAGAAGGTTTTGAATACCAGGTGCTTAAAGGAGGATTAAATCTAATTAACAAATTTAAGCCTTACGTGATTTGTGAAGTAAATAAAAAATTTCTTCAACAAAGAGGTGGATTAACGATAGAACAGTTTTTCGATTTTTTCTCATCAATCAATTATACACCTTTTTATATTGATAGATTTGGTTTGAAAAAAGTTGATATCCAAAATTTTGAATTGAGATATAATAAAAATTGGTTATGCATACCAAATGAACAGTTAGCTCAGCGATCAAAATTATCAAATGCTATTGCAATAAATGCATTTAACCCACTAATTAAGCACGTTATATTATAATTTTCAGTTATACAGTTGTTACTATTCAATGATTTTCAAATTTTTAAAATATACTCGGCCTATTTGGTATTTTAACCTAAGACCGTCACAAGATTTTGGTTATTTTCCAACAGAGAATCAGCTTAGGGCAGATGGTTTTACTTTATCCAAAGATTTAAATTATGTTAGTCAAGATGCACAAAATAGAGATTTAGCTTGGGTAGCACATAATTCAGGTTTCATTAATAAAAATTTTGAAAAAGGTCTTGAAATCTGGAATGAAACTCCAATTCCGGTTGTTGATGAATATCGTTTTATGAAAAAGTATTTGCATCCGGCTTGGGTTTTTTATACATATATCATAAGAATTTTAACATTTCATAATCCATTTAGTGAAACCTATTATTTTTTTAAAAATAGAAAAGTAAAAAGAGTCAGTTTTTCTGATACAATTGTCAAGCATAATCAATATGAAGAATTTGCGAGTAAAATAGTATGTAATAATCCAAAAATATCAATTATAATTCCAACTTTAAATAGGTATAAATACCTTAAAGACGTAATGTTAGATTTAGAAAAACAGACTTATAAAAATTTTGAAGTTATAGTTGTTGATCAAACGATACCATTTCAAGAAGAATTTTATAAAAATTGGAATTTAGATCTGATTTATTGGCATCAAAAAGAAAAAGCATTATGGAAAGCACGAAATGAAGCTATAGAAAAAGCAACCGGAGAATATATTTTATTATATGATGACGATTCACTTATAGATGCTGATTGGATTTATGAACACCTAAAATGTCTTGATTTTTTCAAAGCCGATATTTCATCCGGAGTTTCGCTTAGTGTTGTTGGTGCAAAAGTTCCTGAACATTATAACTATTTTAGTTGGAGTTCACAGCTTGATACAGGAAATGTATTATTAAAAAAAGAAATATTTTATAAAATTGGTTTTTTTGATTTAAAATTTGAAAAGCAACGAATGGGTGATGGTGAGTTTGGATTACGATGTTATTTGAATGGTTATAAGAATATTTCCAATTGTAAAGCTAAACGCGTTCATTTAAAAGTAAGTGAAGGCGGTTTAAGACAGATGGGAAGTTGGGATGGTTGGAGACCCAAAAAACTCTTTGGACCACGACCCGTTCCGAGTGTTTTATACCTCTCAAGGAAATATTTTGGTAATTCATCCTCAGTTTATTACATTATGAATTCTATTTTACCATCATTGATACCTTATAAGTTCAAAGGAAATAGATTTTTAATATTTCTTTCTTTTCTTTTCTTACCTTTGGTTTTACCTTTAGTGATTTTTCAGGTTTTTAAATCTTGGAAAATTTCAACAAGAATGCTTTCATAATGGCTAAAAACGATTTACGAAAAATTGTCATAGTAAACACCATCAATGATGTTCCATCGAATAGACAGTATTTTTTATTATCACAAAAACTTTTAGAAGAGGGATTTGAAGTTATTTATATTACTGATAATTCGAAAGTGATTGATAATTATAAAGGAAAAATTGAATATTGGAAAAGTAAAAATTTTTTAAAGAGCTGTATTTTTTTTATGTCAATTATTTTTAAAGAAAAAAAATTTGATAGCGTAATTTTGAATTTTAGAGCAACAAATTTTTCCTTTTTATTCTATTTTTTTTCCAGAAAAGTTATTGTTATATCGCAGTCAGATTTTTTTCCTAACAACGTTTTTTCCAAAATTAAATCATCTTTAAAGTTCTTATTTACCCATGAAGTGGTTACCATTTCAAACTATATGAAAGAAAAGTTGATTAGTAAATTTTATTTTATATCGAAAAACAAAATTTCAGTTTTTCATAATTCTATCGAGATAAAAAAATTTGAATCTAGTTTTTCTACATCTATAAATGATGATTTAAAATTAGATTTTTCGGATGTCAAAAGGTTGATTTTTGTTGGGAATCTGGAATACCATAAAGGTTTTGATTTATTGATTGCAAGTTTTATTAAGTTTAATTGTAAAAATATGCGGTTAAAGATAATTGGGGATGGAAGATTAAAAAATTTAATACCATTTAACAATAGTAACATAATTCATTTAGGACGACTATCTCACCAAAAGGTGATGGAGGAAATAGCTCATAATCATTTTATAATATTGCCATCTAGAAAAGAAGCTTTCGGACAAGTGATTATAGAAGCAATGTCGGTGGGAACAGTTCCGCTAAGTGCCAAAAATATTGGAGCATCTGAACTAATAGATAATTTTCAATCGGGTTTTTTATTTGATGATGTTAGCGAAGCATTAAATTTCATTGAACAAATGTCATTTGAACACTATTTAAAGTTGAAAGAGAACATTGCCATTCATAAAAATAATTACGACTCAACGACTTGGGTTAATCAATATTATAAATTCTTACTAGAATAATGACTTCAAACTAAAATTAAAATCAATTTTTATTCTTATCATTAAAAATGAAAATTTTACAAGTTATCGATACGCTTAATGTTGGTGGAGCTGAAAAAGTTTTTATCGATATGTGTTCTGTTTTGTTTGAAAATAATCAGCAAGTTTCTGCTCTTTTTTTATTAGAATCGGGTGCATTGAGTTCAGAGTTTAATCCTGAAATTCAAAAGTTTGAGCTTTATCGAAAAAACAAATGGAGTGTAAAAAAAATGAAAGAATGTAGCATTATTTTAAATAAGTTTGAAATTGTTCATTGTCATTTCAGACATGTTTATCGCTATGTAACATTGGTAAACAAATTGTTCCCTTTTAATGCAAAAATTATTCTTCATGATCATTATGGCTCAATCGATGTTGATACAAAAGTGCCGTTTTTGTTTTCATCTTTTTTTAAACCAAATTTTTACATTGGAGTAAGTAATACACTTGTAAAATGGGCAAAAAATAATTTGCAATTAGAGGATAAAAATGTTTTTCTACTCGAAAATATTATAATTAAAAATCTACAAATAAAAGAGAGAAAGAAAAACTATGATTTTATTTTAGTATCAAATATAAAAAAAATCAAAAACAATCAATTTGCGATTGATCTTGCCAAGAAACTGAATAAAAGTTTATTATTAGTAGGCAAGAATCAAGATGAAAGTTATTATCAAAACATACAAAATTCACTCACCGATTCAATCGAAATTGATGCAACTATTTCAAATGCTCAACAAGTTTTACATTGTGCAAAATTCGGACTTCATACCTCCTTTTCCGAGACAGGGCCTCTAGTTTTGATAGAATATATTGCTCATGGATTACCTTTTTTAGCTTATGAAACCGGTGAGGTTTCTAAGGTGCTAAAGAATTATTTTCCACTATTCTTTATTGATAATTTTGATATTAATCAATGGGAAGAAAGAGTAAAAAAAATCAATGAAAATCAAATAGATTACTCTAAATTTGAAAACGTTTTCCAAAAAGAGTTTGGTAAGTTGAATTATTACCGAAAATTAGTAGAAATTTATATATGCATCAACCCAAAAAATTGACAATAATATCAGATACATCAATGTTCAAAAACGAAAATGATGCATTTGCGTTCGGACCTGTTGTGCGAGAATTGGAATATATTGAACATCTTTTTGATGAAATTACATGGGTTGGATTTGACAGAAGTGATAAAGAAGGTGATCTGTCCATGAAAAAAATTAAGTCAGAAAGAATAAAAATTTTAACTTTAAAAAATGTTGGTGGAAGCGGAGTGTATTCTTTTTTTAAAATTGTTTTACAATATCCAATCATGTTTTGGATTATTTTTAAGCAAATTAGAAAATCAAATATTATTCATACAAGAGCACCATCACACCCGGCTTTAATAGCTATATTAATTTCGTTTTTTATAAAAAAAAATAAAATTTGGTGGAATAAATATGCAGGTGATTGGGGACAAATTGACACTCCATTATCTTACAGATTCCAGCGAAAAATTTTGAAATTAGCCAGTTTTTCTAAAGTAACAATAAACGGGTTTTGGCCAAACCAGCAAAAGCATTGTTTTTCTTTTGAAAACCCATGCTTAACAGTAACTGATATAAGTAACGGAAAGCTTATCGCTAGAGAAAAAGTATTTTCACCTCCTTTTACATTTTCTTTTGTTGGAAGATTTGATGATATTAAAGGTGTCTCGTTGCTTTTAAACGCATTAAAAAGTATGCCTTTAGAACAAATAAATAAAATACATTTGATTGGTGATGGACCTAAAATCAATAATTATAAAATAGAAGCAAAAGAATTAGGGGACAAGGTAATTTTTCATGGACCATTAAAAAAAGCAAACTTACATCATTTCATTTCTCAATCACATTTTTTTCTTTTGCCAAGTAAAGCCGAGGGGTTTCCTAAAGTAGTTGCAGAAGCTGCTTGTTATGGAGTAATTCCAATAGTGTCTAACGTTGGAAGTATAAAGCATTATTTGAACAGCAAAAATGGATTCATATGGAATATAAAAAGTGATAAAATTCCATACACAACTATTTTTAATAATGCTATAGAAAAAGAACATAATGAACTTAAAATTATTTCAAATGAGGTATTAAAATTAGCTGAGCAGTTTACATTTGAAAATTATTTAAAAAAATTAAAATTACATGTTTTAGTTTCCGAAGAAAAAAGCAAAAATGGATAGGTTGTTTCTAACTGAAAATATAAAAATAAATTTAAAATCAGGGTATAACTTCACTGGTTTAGTCAGAAGTAACAATCATTTTATATTAGTTATTTTGATGATTTTTTCTTATTTCTATAATCTTCCTATTATAGGTTATAGCTTAAAAGGAGATAATGAATTAAGACTTTATGACCTGTTAGGGGTTTTTGTAATTTCAATCTATTATATAAACTTTAAATTTTATTATGTAATAATAAACAAGATTGAAGCATTTAAATGGCTTAATAAGTTTTTAATTTGGTGTTCTTTGACTTTAATTGTTACATTATTTTTTAGCATTTTTAAAGATAAATTCTCTGTTTTCATGCAGTCTGTTCTATATTTATATCATTTTTGGATATTTTATATAACCTCAGTAATGCTTTATGTTATATGTTTTAATAAGACAAAATTAAAATTGTTTATTTACTTTACTCTATTTTGTTCAATATTTAGCTGTTTAATTATAGTTTTACAAAATTTTGGATTGATTCCTTTTCTTTGGAGTGACAATTACTTCAGAGGATATTCAGGTTTTTTATCGGGTACTCTTGGGCCAAACAAGATTGTTACAGGTATGTTTTCCTTAATAATGTTTGTTTTTTCAGTAGGTTTATTTTTTAACAAGAAAGTATCAATCCCTAAAGCACTTATTATTTTTGTTATAATAGTTAATTTATATGTTCTACTATTATCTGGTTCAAGAACCAGTTACTTAGGTTTACTTGTTTTTATTGCTTTTTTTGCTTTTTATCGAACTTCAGGATTTGTTTTTTTTGGAATAATAATCGGGGTTATTTTTGGTTTTTTTATTACAACAAATAAAGATTTATACGATAAAGTTGATGAAGTTGTTAATAATAGAGTATTTGATAAAATTGAAAATGAAGAAGATTTACAGAACGCCCGTGTAGGTGAACTTTATGATGATTTAGGAGCAGGAAGAAATCAATTATCTTTGAATTACTTAGAATATTTATTAAGCAATCCTGAAGTAATTCCATTTGGATTAGGGTTTAATAATAGACTCACAAAGGGATTTTCTGCTCATAATATGTATCTAAATGTTATTAAAGAACTCGGTTTGGTAGGATTTTTTCTTTATTTTGGATGGTTAATAAACTATCTACTGATTTCATTTAAAAAATATAAAGGAGAAGCGTTAGCTCTCAAAGGACTAGTTGTTTCAATGTTGGTCACTCTTTTTTTTGGAGAACATTTGTATGTTTACAGACCTTTATTTGCAATTTTAGGCTTATTTTTAGTAGTCGTTAATATATTAATTTCAACACTTCATGATAATGAACCAGAAAATGTTAGACCCAAAAATAGGTATAGTAATCCCTTTTTATAATGCTTCAAAAAAAATTATTGAGGTAATCAAGGCTATACCTAATTATATAGGAGTAGTCATTATTGTTGATGATTGTGGAAATGAGTCTTTGCCTAAACAAGAGATTTTAAATATCATAAACGATAATTATAAAATTGTTTTTCTTAAAAATTCTAAAAACTTAGGAGTTGGAGGAGCAACAAAAACTGGGTTTTCCAAAGCATTAGAATTAGATTTGGATATAGTCATCAAGATTGATGCGGATAACCAAATGGATCTAGGCTATTTACCAACTTTAATTGAATCGTTAAAATCTAATGAGGCTGATTATGTTAAAGGAAATCGATTTAGAGATTTGAAGTCACTAAAAAAAATGCCCTTTGCTAGGAGAATTGGTAATTTGTTTCTATCTTTTCTAATTAAAATTTCAACCGGATATTGGAATGTTTTTGACCCAACAAATGGATATTTTGCTATAAATGTTAATTTATTAAGACAACTTGATTTAAGCAGATTAGCCAATAGATATTTTTTTGAAACATCACTTATAGCTGAAATTTATTATTTCAATGCAAGAATAAAAGATGTAACAATGCCAGCCATTTATAGTGATGAAAAATCAAGTATGCAAGTTTGGAAAATGCCTGCAATATTTTCTTGGAATTTATTAAAATTGTTTATTAAAAGAATTGTTAAACGTTATTTTTTATATGATTTTAATATAGGTTCCATTTATATTTTATTTGGATTACCATTGTTTTTGTTTGGGGTAACTTATGGAATTTATAAATGGATTTATTATTATTCTAATCAAATTTTAGCTCCAACCGGCACTATTATGTTAGTGACCTTATCAATAATTTTAGGGTTTCAATTGTTGTTGCAAGCGATTCAATACGATATAATTATTTCTCCAAAAGTTAAAAATCATGACTAAACAGAAAACTATAATTGTTGTAGTATTAAATTTTATAATTGCTGCAGGTTTTTATATCTGGAATTTAAATGCTAGAGTACAAGATATTTCTTCAGACTTAGGTAATATTATTCCTGTTTGCAAAAAGATTGATGACCCAACGCTATATCAACACGATTTGTATCTCGATCAGCTGAGTGATGTTGAGTATTACACGCCTTTCTTTGTTCAAACTCTACGATTTTTTTCAAAATTTACTAACTCAGATTATCTTCAGGCATTAAATGTATTTAGTTTTTTTACTCATTTTTTTTATGGCTTTTTATGGTTCTTTTTATTCTATAAATTAAAAAAAGATTTTTGGATAGCTCTACTTTTTTCTCTTTTTATTAGAGGAGTAATTTGGCCACCGGGAGGAGAATTGTTGGGCATTTCAGATTTATGGACTATAATGCCAAGAACAATTTATACAGTTTTTTTACCATTACCGTTTTTATTATTCACACAACTCAAAAAGTACAATAGTGCTCTATCAGCACTTACTCTAGGAATAATTTTTAATTTTCATCCAATATCAGGAATAGGTGGTATAGTCATTTACTTTTCGGTGTTTATTTTGTTCAAATATTATAGTAAAGAATTTTATTCAAAACAATTTTTAAAGCAATTTCTTCTTGCAATTCTTTTCTGTATAATTGGAATGTTACCCTACTTAATTAACTATTTTGCAAAGGTAGAAAACACAATTTTATTTGATCAAAATGAATTTAATATTGCTTTTTTCGAACGCATACCCTCCTATTTTGTAGATCCTATTCGTTTTTTGTCAAAATGGAACTTGCCGGTGTTGTATTTTTTTATGTTTTTATTTTTTGGATATTACTTTTTTGATACTTCAACAAAAAAAATAAATTTCAAAATTTTATTTTTTTCGGCTATCATACTTTTTATTGCAGCAAATGCTTCAGTTTACATAGAACAATTTCTTAACCATACATTTGATAAAAATATTCGTATGTCTTTTCAACTCATACGATTTCAAAAGTTTATTATACTTATTTTTCAAGTAGGATTGTATTTTTTTGTTATTGAAATTCTAAAAAAAATTGGACTATCCAATAGAGTTAAATCTTTAATTTTTACTGGTTATTTTGCAATGTTAATTTGCTCAACTTTGCCAATGTTATCAAGAATTCCATTAGTAAGTGATGATTTATCAACTTCAATATTACCAAATAATTTAAAATTACATTACAAATCGAAGGAAAATTATGATTTATCAGAAATGATTGATTACGTAAAACATAACACAGAAAGAAATTCTGTTTTTTATGGAGACTATTTAATTAGAACTGGTGCAGACCGATCTGTAGTTCTTGATCACAAAGGTGCTTCAATGCTAATAGAGGGCAATCCATTAAAATTAATTCAATGGCAAAAAGATATAAAAGTACTTAGAGAATTAAACTCTACAGAAAAAGTAGTTTTTTTAAAATCTAAAAATGTTAACTATATAGTAACTTTAAATCCTTGGTCGGAATTGAATCCAATAAAAGTGATAGGAAGTGTATACTTATATAAAATATAAAGGCTTTATTGAATGACTAGAATTCTTTATATCGGCAATGCATTGTCAAAGCATGGCTACAATATCTCTACAATTGAAACATTAGGGCCACTTTTGTACAGTGAAGGTTATCATGTAATTACATCATCTTCCAGAAAAAATAGTGCAATCAGGCTTCTAAGCATGATTAAATCAACAATTCGGAATGCTGGAAATGTTGATTTCGTTTTAATTGATACCTATAGTACTTTGAATTTTTGGTATGCTCTGATTATCAGCCAGATTTGTAGATTGCTTAAAATTAAATATATACCAATACTTCATGGAGGTAATCTTCCTCAAAGGATAAAAAAAAATCCATTTTTGTCGGAATTAATTTTTAAGAATGCTTATATAAATTCTGTTCCCTCTTTATTTCTCTATCAAAAAATTATAGATCAAAAGTGGAACAATATTGTTCACATACCAAATCAAATTGAAATTAGAGATTATAGTTTTAAAAAAAGAACACAATTTAAACCTAAAATATTATGGGTTAGGTCCTTTACAACAATTTATAATCCAAAAATGGCAATTGATGTGCTAGAAATTGTAAAATTGAGTTTTCCATTAGCGGAATTATGTATGGTAGGTCCTGAAAATGGAATTTCAATTGAAAGCTTAAAAAAGTATGCAAATAGTAAATCATTAAACGTTAATTTCACAGGAAAGTTATCAAAACAAGATTGGATTAAACTATCAGAAAGTTACGATATTTTTATCAATACAACTCATTTTGACAATACTCCAGTTAGTCTAATTGAAGCTTTGGCTCTTGGATTACCTGTTATTTCTACAAATGTTGGCGGAATTCCTTATTTAGTAAAAGATGGAGAAACTGCTCTATTAGTGAATGATTCCTATAGCAAAGCAATGGCCGATGCAATCATTGAGTTAATTGAAAATCCTGATTTAGCGCAAAAATTAGCAACTAACGGGAGAAAATTGACAGAGCAATTTGATTGGAATATTGTTAAAAACCAATGGAAAGAAATATTAAAATAGGTTAAAAAATCTTTCATAAATTACTAAATTGCAGCTTCAATTTAACAATTGATAAAATGCAAAGTAAAAAGAAAATACATTTTGAAGTTTCCGAGAGAAAAATACTTCTCCGCCTTTTTGATGTATTATTTGTTTTGCTATCACTTTATATAGTTGGCATAATTTTTCGATTTGACTATTTTGCTATTACTCCTTCAAATTTTTATTGGACTATTGTTTTAGGTGCTTATATCCTAATTATAGGTTCTGTTTTTGAAATGTATAATCTCCAAGTAGCCAGTAATCAATTTCAGGTTATAAAAAGTATAATATTGACATCTTCTACTACTGTTTTAGTTTTTTTATTAACTCCATTTTTTACACCAACATTACCCTCAAATCGGTTGCAAATTCTATATTTTTTTATTGCGATTTTTATTGCTTTGTTTTTATGGAGGATGTTTTATTTAAAATACTTGGCCTCACATCGTTTTGAAAAGAAAGTTATTTTAATTTGTGAAAAAGAATTAGCCGATGAATTGATTTTAGGATTAAAAAGTGTAGATCCACATTATAC
>JAKLIH010000012.1:0-2093 GCA_022709715.1 Patescibacteria group bacterium
CTAATAATTTAAAATACTAATTTTATTAATAAACTTGGTGTGGGGGCATGCTTTTGACATTTGAGTTTTGAGTTAATTCTTGGTGTGGGGGTTGTCCCGCTTCGCCTGCCTACCGGCAGGCAGGCTCCACACTAACTTTACATTAGATTTTTTAAAAATATAGTACTTTGTATATTCTATATAATTGTTATGAGAAATAATCAGTGAAGTTAGTGTGGGGATCAACTGTTTGTGCATCTTAGTTTTCAAACAAAGGTGATCGTTTGAAAACTAAGATACAAGCACTTGATTTTTATGAAAAAATTCTTTATAATATTATAAATAAAACTTAAAATATTTTATGGCATTTGATTTTGAAAAGCCAAAAGAAAATTGAGAGTATAATTATAAAAATGATTATGAAACAACTTGACCAAAAAGTTTGTTGATTTTTGCGTTAATACTTTTGGGGTTGGTGGTAGCTTTAAAATTTGGTTTTGATTTTTTGAACAATCGTGAAGAAAGTGTTATTGCTAAGTATGACAAAGAAATATCGATCGCTAAAGAAAATTTTCCAGTCGACAATCAAAAAACAGTTTTGACATTGGCTAAAAGTGTAAAGAATTTGAAAACATTATTAGAAAACAAAGTTAAAACATCCGAAGTTCTAACTTCCATTGCTAACAATACTCACAAAGATATATATTTTACTCAAATGAATACTAATGTAGAAAATCAATTAGTGGAAATTACAGGAATTGCAAATAATTTATCAGTTATTTCTCAAGCTTCGATAGCATTTGCTCAGCTTGAAGGCGTTGAAAATGTGGATGTTAAGAATGTTAGAAGTGTGGGCAGTACCATTACCTTTAATATAAATTTGTTAGTTAATTCGTCATTTTTTAAATAATCATTATGAAAGAAGCAACCAAACAATCAGTTTCGATATTAGTCATTACGTTGATTTTTGCAGCGGTCATTTTTGTGTTAAACCGATTTACTTTGTTAGCATTTTCTGAGTATCAACAAAACAAAATAACTATTCAAGAAAAAAAGGAAGCTTTAGTAGAAATTGCTAATTTCAAAAAATTAGCTGAAGAACTAGATAATAAATATAACACTTTGGGCGGAGATTTTTATAAGATTACGACAGCCGTGCCAATGAGTCCGAATTTTTCAGAGTTGTTGGCAATTTTAGATTCGATTGCTCGACTTACCAATGTGACGGTTAAAGATATGTCGTTTAGAGATGTTGCTAATAAAAAAGAAAATAGCGATCTTTATAGTGTGGCTGAGATTAATATTAATTTAATGGGTTCGTATGAAGATTTAACTAAATTCTTTGCTGAAACGGAAAAAGAATTGAGATTGATGGATGTTATTAATTTAAGCCTGAAAAAAACAAAAGGATTAACAGTGGTTAAAAATAAACAAGTGGTCGGTGATTTTATTGAAGCCAACGCTTTAATTGAAGCCTATTATCAATATCATAACTAATATTTAAATATATTGTATGGCCATTGAAATGGAAAAAATAAAAAATAAGAATAGCGGACCAACTTTTATTGCATTAGTTGTGGTTGGGGTTATTATATTTTTTGTATTTATGAGTTTAAGAAGCAATTTTAATCTCAAAACCGATGAAACGGATATTGGTAAAATTATTGATAAAGACACCAAGGAGTTAGAGAATGTAAGCAAAAATTTAGATAAAAATATTGATGCTATTTTTGAAAAACCTGATTTTCAACAATTATATCGCCACAATGATGTTAATATGGATTTTGAAATTGGCAAGCCCGATCCGTTTAAATCTTTTTAAAAATTTTTTATGATACAATGGAATATATTATTTTCAAGTTTAAAAAGCAAAGGTTTTCAATTTGATGAGAAAAAAGTTTTAGAAGACTCAAAAATTTTTAGAAAAACCATCGAAGATGTTTTGCTAGAAGATGGTATTGTTAAAGAAGATGAATTGATGAAAATAAAATCGGAAATTTTAAATCTACCGATTAAAGTTTTTGATAAAAAATTATCGATTTCAAAAGAAGTTATTAATATTGTCGAAGAAAGTTCCGCTCGTAATTATAAATTGGTAGTTTTCGACAATCAAA
>JAKLIH010000012.1:2189-4184 GCA_022709715.1 Patescibacteria group bacterium
TATTGATTTCAAAAGAAGTTATTAATATTGTCGAAGAAAGTTCCGCTCGTAATTATAAATTGGTAGTTTTCGACAATCAAAATAATGAAATTTCGGTGGCAATGTATCATCCGGATGATGAAAAAGCCATGGAGGCAATTAATTTTATTGCTAAACAGATGCAAGCCAAATTAAAAGTATTTGTAACTAGTGAAAGCAATTTGCAAAAGGCCTGAAGATTTTATAACAATTTTGCTGATAATCTAACCAATGTTTTAAAAGAATTACAACAAAAATTGGCTCCGCAACTTAAAAAATTTTTGGAGATACAAAAGATTAATGATCAAACATTGGATTTAAAAGCGATAGAAAAAAATTTTACAGAAGAAGCCCCAATCATTAAACTATTAAGCATTATTATTACTGAAGCGGTTAGAATTGGAGCCTCGGATATTCATTTTGAGCCAGAACGAAAAGTTTTGCGAGTGCGTTTTAGAGCCGATGGTAACTTATATACATCGGTTTTACTACCACTAGAAATTCATTTGCCGATTATTTCGAGAATTAAAATTATGGCTAATTTAAAAATTGACGAAACTCGCATGCCTCAAGATGGTAGATTTAGATCGGTGATTGATGAAAAATCAGTGGACTTCCGTGTATCAACGTTTCCAATAAGTAATGGTGAAAAAGTGGCAATTAGAATTTTAGATTCGTCCACCGGACTTTTCAGTATTTCTCAATTAGGACTCAACGAAATGGCCACTCAAGTGGTGAAAGAGTCAATTAAAAGACCTTATGGTATGTTTTTGATTACTGGACCAACTGGTTCAGGTAAAACCACAACTTTATATGCATTACTACAAATTTTAAATAATGACGATGTTAATATGGTGACACTCGAAGACCCAGTGGAATATACAATTGAAGGTATTAATCAGTCTCAAGTTTTGCCGGAAATTGGTTATACATTTTCTAAAGGGTTAAGACATATTGTTCGTCAGGATCCAGATGTTATTATGGTGGGTGAAATTCGTGATACTGAGACAGCGGAGCTAGCAGTGCATTCAGCTTTGACTGGTCATTTAGTTTTATCAACCTTACATACTAATAATGCAGCCGGTGTTATTCCAAGATTAGTTGATCTTAATGTACAAAAATTTTTATTGCCCTCTAGTTTGAATTTAATGATGGCTCAGCGTTTGGTAAGAAAATTATGTCCTCATTGTAAGAAAGAAAGATTAGCTGATGTTCAAGAGACCCATTTTATAGATGAATCTTTGGCGGAAATGAGTAAAGATATAAAAGATAAATTTAAAATTTTGAAACCCTATAAAGTTTTTGATAGTGTTGGTTGCAGTGAATGTAATAATCGAGGATTTAAGGGAAGAGTTGGTATTTTTGAAGTTTTATCAATGGATAAAGATGTTGAAAATATCATTTTAACTGATATGTCGGAAACCAAACTCAAAATGACGATGAGAAAACAAGGAATGCTTAGTTTAAGAGAAGATGCTGTTGTCAAAGTTTTAAATGGTGTTACTAGCTTGACTGAAATTATGAATGAGACGGAGCTGTAAAAAACTCAAATCTCAAATTTCAAAAGTCAAAGATATAAATCAAAAATCAAAA
The DNA here is from genome assembly GCA_022709715.1 of Patescibacteria group bacterium. Classification (GTDB taxonomy): domain Bacteria; phylum Patescibacteriota; class Minisyncoccia; order UBA6257; family JAKLIH01; genus JAKLIH01. Next base: position 3,801 of record JAKLIH010000012.1, read on the forward strand.
ATGAAAAACAATAGTAAGACAATGGCAATAAAAAAAGTAAGTAGTAAATGGTAATTAGTAATTAAAAAACAATAGTAAAACCCACCACAACCAACCGAAGGTTGGTGTGGGGGCTAGCAAAAGTCAAAAAGAAGAGTAAATGGTAAATACAAAAATACAATAAAATATTAAACCCCCTCTTTTAAAAGTTGTGCGATTAACATCGCAACTCAAATAACTTTGTAAAGAGAGAGCAATGAGCAATTAAAAAAATTCCTTCAATATAAAAGTAGTATCTTTAACAACTTTTAAAAGAGGGGGTAAAAACAAAATATGAATCCAGTTATCAATCAGGATAAACATGCAAAAAAATTAATTGAGTTGATGATTTTGGCTTCCCAACAA
>JAKLIH010000012.1:4284-24599 GCA_022709715.1 Patescibacteria group bacterium
AAAATATGAATCCAGTTATCAATCAGGATAAACATGCAAAAAAATTAATTGAGTTGATGATTTTGGCTTCCCAACAAGGAGCTTCGGATTTACATTTGGGAGTTGGTAAAAAACCTATTTTGAGATTGGATGGAAAATTAATTGCGATTAATAAAGAAGAAATTATTACACCGGAAGTGATAGCTGGTTTTGTGGAAATGCTTTTGAACGAACAACAACAGCAATATTTAATGGATCATAAAGAAATTGATTTTGCTTTTTCTTTAGAGGATAAAGTTCGTTTTAGAATTAATATATTTTTTCAAAAAGGTTATTTATCAATCGCCTTAAGATTAATCCCAACAGTTATTCGAACGGTTGAAGAATTGCATTTACCGCCAATTTTGCATTCACTCGCAACTTATAATCAAGGTTTCTTTTTGGTGGTAGGTCCAGCTGGGCAGGGTAAAACCACGACTTTAGCAGCGATAGTAGATGAAATTAATCATAGTCGAATGGATCATATTATTACAATCGAAGATCCAATCGAATATGTTTATGTGCCGGATAGATCGTTAATCAGCCAACGGGAAGTAGGCGAAGATACATTAAGTTTTAATAACGCGCTTAAATCATCTTTGCGTCAGGATCCAGATGTTATTATGATTGGCGAAATGAGAGATCCAGAATCAATGGCTATTGCTTTAACAGCGGCTGAAACTGGTCATTTAGTTTTTTCAACATTACATACGAACTCAGCTAGTCAAACTATCGATCGTATTATTGACAGTTTTAATGCTGGATCTCAATCTCAAATTCGATCACAACTAGCAACTTCATTGATTGGCATTGTGTCACAAAGATTGGTGCCAAAAATTGATGGTGGACGTGTGCCAGTTTGCGAAATATTAATGGTGAATACAGCGGCACGTAATTTGATTAGAGAAAATAAAATTTATCAAATTGATTTAGTGATTGAAACCGGACTTAAAGACGGTATGATTAGTTTAAATAGGTCGCTGGTTGATTTAGTTAGAAAAAGAGCAATATCTATGGAAACAGCTGAACTATATTCTAACAATCCATCGGAATTAAGAAATCTTTTAGGCTAGTTGCACATAAATTACAATCTTGTTATAATATATTAAATATAATTTTTAGAGTAAAATATTATGGAATTTGTTTATAGAGCTAAAACAAAAAATGGTGAAGAAAAAACTGGGAAAATAAATGCTCGATCCGAAGAGTCAGCTCTTCAAATATTACAAAGTTATGATTATATAGTAATTGATCTACAAAAACAAAAAGAAACAACTATTTGAGACAAGATTTTTTATAAAAAAACATCAGTTAAAGGTAGAGATCTAGCAGTTTTTCTAAGACAATTATCGACAATGCTTTCAGCTAAAATACCATTGCTCGAATCTTTAAAAACACTTTTGAATCAAATAACTTCGCCAACGGTTAGAGATATGACGTTTAGTTTGATTTCAAGCCTAGATAGTGGTTTGACATTGTCACAAGCCATGAGCGAAACTAATGTTTTTTCAAAATTTTATGTTGAAATGGTGAGATCCGGTGAAGTTTCTGGACGGCTTGAGCAGGTTTTTAGTTATTTAGCTGATTATGCTGAAAATGAAGCCGAATTGAATTCAAAAGCCAATTCAGCTTTAATTTATCCAATTTTTATATTGTTGGTTTTTATAGTGATTGGTTCAGTTATTACTATTTCCATTGCTCCACAAATGGTAGATATTTTTCAAGAATTTGATAAACAGCCACCAGCTTTAACCATGGCTTTAATTAATATTGGCAAGTTTTTAATTAATTGAGGATTTTTGGTAATATTAATTATGGCCGGTGCGTTTTGAGCTATGAAAAACTATTTGGATAGCGCCGAGGGTCAAAATATAAAATCTTATTGAATGATGAAGTTACCAGTTTTGGGTAAAATTTATAAAAATATTTATGTATCTCGGTTTGCGGAAACATTGAGCACTTTACTAGTAGGTGGCATTCCAGTAGTAGAAGCATTGGAAATATCTGGTAGTGCAACGGGCAATTTTGTTTTTAAAAATATAGCGAGTGAATTGGCCGATGGAATTCGAAGCGGAGAACAAATAAATAAATTGATGAAAAAATATGAAGAATATTTTCCACCATTAGTAAATCAAATGGTGGCAATTGGTGAAACTACGGGTAGGTTATCGGATTTGTTAAAAAGGGTAGCCGTTTATTATTATAATGAAGTTGAACGGGGTTTTAGTGTTTTACTAGAATTACTTCAACCAATGCTTATAGTGGTTTTAGGTGGGTTAGTTGGTATATTGATTGCTGGAGTTTTGCTTCCAATTTATCAATTGGCACAGACGATATAAAATACTAACGTAACCCAAACAATCCGAACAATCCAAATAATCCGAAATAAAAAATAAAATACAAATACTAAAGAAGGTCAAAGATAAAAAACAATAGTAAAGCAATAGTAATAAATCAATATTCTAATACTCTAATAACCCTGCCTACCGGCAGGCAGGCTAATATTCTAAACAAATACAAAAGAAAAACAGTAGTAATACAATTGTAAAACGATGGTAAGACGGTAGTAATACAATAGTAAAGCAAATACTTTAATAAACACTCCATTTTATGAATTATAAATGGTTCTTAAAAGAGGGGGTAAAAATCTAAAGAGTAAGCAGTAAAAAGTAAATAGTAATTGGCAAATGCAAAAAATACATAAAATATTAAAAACATAGATATGAAAAATAAAAATTTTAAAAAAGCTTATACTTTAATTGAAATGTTGATGGTGGTAGCAATCATTGGTATTTTGGCATCATCAATATTGGTGGGACTGGGCAGTGCTAGGTCCAAAGCCAGAGATTCACGTAGAATTTCGGATTTGAAAAATGTGCAAACGGCACTTGAACTTTACTATAGTAAATATGGATCATATCCAGGTGGAGATCAAAATTGAAGTTGAAGCGATTTGGTTAATATTATTACTAGCGAAGAAACGGGTTTAAATATTACTAAACTGCCTAAAGATCCGTTAAACAATGAAAAATATCAATATTTATATGGATCCGATGGACAAAGTTATATCTTGGGTGTTAAACTGGAAACCAAAGATGCGGCATTGGATGACGATTTAGACGGCATGCGATTTAATATTAATTGCGGTGAAGAAGTTGGAGATGTAATTTATTGTGTAAGTTTGTAAAATGAATAAAATTAAGAAATGTAAAAAATTACCTAAATTCATACAATCTTTATTGTGGTTTAGTGATTTAAATAAAATTGATATGGAAGAAGATTATGAAAGAATAATCTTAAATGTTTTAAATTACGGTGATTTAGATGCAATACATTGATTATTTGAATGTTATCCCAGGAATATTATTAAAAATATTGTTAAGAAATATGGCAAAGGGGAGTTAAGTGATAAATCACTTAACTATTGAATGCTGATATTAAAAATCAATAAAAAAGATTTAGTTAAAACAAGGTTTTAATATGTTTATTAATATTTTGGATAAAAAAAGAATTGAAATTCTTCCAAAACTGAAAGAATTTAAAAAAGATTTTTATTTAGCTGGTGGTACTGGTTTAGCTTTTCAATTGGGGCATAGGGATAGTATTGATTTTGATTTGTTCTGTAATAAAGATTTAGACAATATCAAATTATTTACTAAAATTCAAGAAGTGTTTAAAGGTTATAAAATTGTTAAAACACAGGATGAGAAAAATACACTTTCAATAACTATTGATGATAATATAAAAATTAGTTTTTTGTCATATAAATACAAATTAGTAGATAAATTAATAGAAAATGAATATTTTAAAATTGCTTCAATATTAGATATTGCTTGTATGAAATTATCGGCAGTATTGGGCAGAACTACAAATAAAGACTATATTGATCTGTATTTTATTTTGCAAAAAATCTCTTTAAAAGAAGTGTTAGAAAAACTAAAAATTAAAATGCCAGAATTAAGTAGGGGATTAGTATTGAAAAGTTTGGTTTATTTTAAAGATATTAGGCGAGAAAAGATAAAATTTAAGAATAATAATAACATAACATTTAAGATGGTTCAAGAATTTTTAGTCAAAGAAGTTGATAAAATTAATGATTAAATAGCATCAGTAAACTCCAGTTAGAATATATATTCTAACTGGAGTTTGACTTGTAAATTATATTGATTTTTGGTATATTAATATTATTAATTAAGATAAATGTTTAACATGCTAAAAGAAATTATTTACCCATTGTATGTTTTTTTATTTTTGTTGGGCACAATTATCGGTAGTTTTTTAAATGTAGTTATTTTAAGATCGGAGCGTAATCAAGAAATTGTGAAAACACCATCACATTGTGATCAATGTGGGGCCAAATTAAAAATATGAGAAAACATTCCTTTATTTAGTTATATTTTTTTAAGAGGAAGATGCGGTCATTGTCATAAAACAATATCAGCTATTAATCCAATGTCCGAATTTTTAACGGGGGTATTATTTGTGATTGTGTTTTGAAGATTTTTGCAGATTCCTTTTTTCCAAGCTTCATTTACTGGTATCAGTGCAATGCAATGATTTATTAATTTTTTACCGTTGGCGTTGTGATTAATTTATGTTGCGGTTTTACTATTAATTTCGATATACGATATTCGCAATTTAGTAGTAATGGATGGATTTTTGATTGTTGGTTTTGTGGCTGGTTTGTTAGGTGAAAGCTTGATGTTTTTAATTGATAAATATAATCCAATTGCATTTTTGAGTTATTATCATAATTGATTGGGCAGTGCTGGTTTTTTCTTTCCAGAAATTCCAGGTATTTTTAGCAATATAGCTGGTTTATTGATAGGTTTTTTGTTCATTAAAGGAATTGTTTGGGTGACAAAGGGTAGAGCCATGGGTGATGGCGATCCTTATATAGCTGGGTTTATTGGTTTTATTCTTGGTGCACCATCGGTGTTTGTGTTTTTGTTTATGGCTTTTATTATTGGTGGGCTAGCTTGTTTTGCACTTATCGTTAGTGGTTATAAACGCACAAAACAATATATAGCTTTTGGTCCATTTTTAACATTGGGTGGTTTATTAACTTTTTTGTGAGGAGAAAAAATACTTCAAATCTATTTTAACTTAATGATGTTAAATTAGTTAGTATGAAAAGAGGGTTTACTTTAATTGAATTATTGGTAACTTCAGCTATCATTATGATTATGCTGGGTATTACAATTTCTTATAGTCAAAGAGGTGAAGGCATTAATAAAGTGAATCGAGCTATGGAGCGTTTAGCTTTTGATATTCGTAGAGTTGCTAATTTATCTACTCAAACTCAAGAAATTGGTGATAAAAAGATTTGTGGTTGGGGTATCTATGTGGATAATAATAACAATGAAAAATATATTATTTTTTCGGATTTTTGTGAAGAAGGTAAAATTTATGGTAATAAAAAATTTGATGCCGATAAAAACGAATTAGCGGAGAGTATTAATTTAACAAAAAATGTTATTATTTCCGATTCTGATTTTGAAATATTGTTATATTTACCTCCCGAGCCAAGATTAGAAATTTATAATGAGTTTGAAGATTTAATTGGCAATGGCAATATTACTTTAAAATTTAGCCCCGGTTCTTTTAGTCGAACGGTTAATATCAATCAATTGGGGATGATTACTAATAAATAATTTAATAATAGCATTAATAATTTTGGATAATGGTATCACTTAAAATAAAAAAAATAAAAGAGATGGCAATTAAAACTAGCCGATCGCTTAAACAAAATAAATCCATAAAAACTTTTTTTAAGAAGTTTTTTAATTTTAAAAATTTAATTTGATTTTTATTTTTAATGTTAATATTGGTAGCATTGATTGTGATTTATTTTTTTAAAGATTTGCCAGACATTAAAAATTTAGGTAATAGAATTTCAAAGGAGAGTTTTACTATCTATGATCGAACTGGAACGGTGATTCTTTATGACCAAACTCAACAAGAAAATAGACAATATTTAGAATTTAATGAAATACCAGATGTGGTGAAAAAAGCTACCATGGCGGCTGAGGATGACGATTTTTATAAACATGGTCCGATTGATGCCAAGTCATTGATTAGGGCTATAATTGAAAATATTGTTGAACTTGGTCAAGGATCGGGTGGATCAACCTTAACTCAACAATTGGCTCGTAATGCTTTTTTGACTACCGAAAGAAGTGCGGTGCGAAAAATAAGAGAAATGATTTTGTCATTTTATTTAGAGAAAGAATACTCGAAAGATATGATATTTGAAATGTATTTAAATCAGGTTCCTTATGGCTATAATGCTTATGGAGTTGAATCGGCTAGTCAATTATATTTTAGTAAAAATGTTAAAGATATTAGTTTAAATGAATCGGCTTATTTAGCCAGTTTACTTCAGTCACCTTCATATTTATCACCATTTGGTTATCATCGGGATAAATTGGAAGCTAGAAAAAACTGAGTTTTAGAAAGAATGTATAAACTGGGTTGAATAAGTGAAAGCGATTTTAAAGAAGCCAAAAATACAAAAGTTGAATTTAAAACTAAAAGACAAGCTATTTTGGCGCCGCATTTTGTATCTTATGTTCAGTCAATTTTGGCAAATAAATATGGTGAAGATTTAGTTCAAAGAGGTGGTTTAAAGGTGATTACAACCCTTGATTATGATTTACAAAAGAAAGCTGAAGAAGTGATCAAAAAATATGGCGATCAAAATGAGCAAAATTATGGTATAAAAAATATGGCATTAGTGGCGCAAGATCCTAAGACCGGACAAATATTAACTATGGTTGGTTCGCGAGATTTTTGGAATGCTGATATTGATGGTAATTTTAATGCCGCTTTTGGTTCACGTCAACCGGGTTCATCGTTTAAACCTTTTGTTTATTTAGGAGCTTTTAAAAAAGGTTACACACCCGATACAATGGTCTTCGATACAAAAACAAATTTTTCAACTGATATAAACAATCCTTATATCCCAGTAAATTATGATAAATTATATCGTGGACCAGTGAGTTTAAGAAATGCTTTAGCCCAATCACTCAATGTGCCAGCGGTTAAAGTTCTGTATTTAAATGGTGTTGAAGATGCTATTAATTTAGCTAGAAGTTTTGGTATTACTACTTTATCGGAAGGGAAAAATCAATATGGATTGTCACTAGTCTTAGGTGGCGGAGCTGTAAATCTTTATGAAATGGTCGGGGCTTATTCGGTGTTGAGTCAAGAAGGAGTTAAGCATCAGCAAACTGCCATTTTAAAAGTAGTGGATAAAAATGATCATATTTTAGAAGAATATAAAGATGAATCGTTGCCAGTGTTTACTCGTGAACATGTGAATATGATTAACGATGTATTATCAGACAATGTGGCTAGGACTCCACTATTTCACAGCACCAACAATGCTATGTTTTTTGGTAATAATGTAGATGTGGCTGGTAAAACCGGTACGAGTTCCGATTCAAGAGATGCTTGAATTTATGGTTATACACCAAATATTGTAGTTGGAGTTTGGGTTGGTAATAATGATTATTCAAAAATGTTTCAAGGCCCAACTGGCGGTTTAGTGGCAGCTCCAGCTTGAAATGCTTTTATGCAATATGCAATTTCAAAAAGGCCAGTTGAATATTTTACCAGACCAGAATATAAACCAATAGCTAAACCAATGCTCAATGGTCAATATATGAATCAATTAGGAAGTACGCAACAACTTCATTCAATATTGTTTTATGTTGATAAAAATGATCCACTGGGGGCGATCCCACGTAATCCTCAAAACGATTATCAATTTAATGCTTGAGAACAATCGGTTATAGAATGAGCTAGAGCCACCATTCCGGGGTTTGATCAAACTTTTAATCAACCTTTGAGCGAAAGTGATTATCATCAAGAATATAAACCAATTGATACAACTACTTCTACGACTAGCAATGTTGAACCAAGCATTGAAATAAAGTTTTTAAATGTTCAGGATAGGCAAATTTTTAATAACAATATTGATTTGCGAGTGGAAATTTTAAGCAGTTTGGGTATTGAAGAAAAAACGCTATTTATCAACAACAACTATTTTGGGGAATTAAATTTGGTAGGCAATAATGTTTTTGGTATTCAAATACCTAAAGATGCTTTAACAACCGATAATGAATTGCGGGTGAGAGTCATGGATAGTCATTTAAATATTTTAGAAAAATCTATCAATGTTGTATCCGAATAATAAAAATTGCTTTTATTTACTTTTTATAAAAAGTATGATATAATGTGTAAATATAATTAAAAAGAATTAAATCAAAGTTATTATGCCAATTATTAAATCGGCCAAAAAAGCTTTACGTCAAAGCAAGCGTAGAAATGAAAGAAATGTGGCTTATAAAGTTAAAATTCACAAAATCAAAAAAACTATTCAAAAAAATGTAATTGCTAAAGAAGCGGATAAGGCCAAAAATGATCTAAAGACCTTTTATAAAGCAGTAGATAAAGCTGCAAAACGAAATGTAATTCACAAGAATAAAGCCAACCGACTTAAATCGAGGTTAGCTAAAAAAATTAAGAGTTTATAAAACATTTAAAAACTGGACAATTGACTGTCCAGTTTTTAAATGATGTCACTGATAAATAGTTCTAAAGCTAAAATGGTATCCATTTTACCTTTTTTGATTTTTAAATCATATTGAAATAGTTGGGTGAGCATAATTTTTAACTGTTTCAATTCAAAACTATTGATAAAAGGTAGTAACTTTTGTTGAACAAACGAATGTACGGTTGGGTGTTTTTTATTTGACATACGATATTCTTTAATGGCAATAGCATTGCGGATTTGATTGACGATATTACCAAAAATTAGTAAATCGGGTGTGCCGGCGTCATGCTCTTGTCATAATAATTTTATGGCCAATTTTTTATTTTTTTCAGCTAAAGCGTTGGTTAAACCAAAATCTTTGGCGATATTTGGTTCTTTAATTAAGTCTAAAATGTCATTCTCATCTATTTTGGGTTTGTAATTACTTAATTTTATTATTTCGTTATAAAGGGCACCAATATTATCACCAAAAAATGAAATAAGTAAATTTTTAGCTTGACTGGTAAGTTTGACATTGTTGGTGGTCGAAGTTTTGTCAATAAAAGTGGATAAATCTTTTGATGTTAAATCATCAAATTCTGTGTCTTTAGTTTTTAATTTAGATAAGAAATTTGGTTTAGTTTTGCGATCATGTAAAAAGGCTATTTCGATATTTTTATCATTTTCAATTTTTTGTAGAGAAATTTTTAGAAAATCTAAATCTTTTTTGGTTAATGTTTTTTCGTCTAAATATTTAATTATAATAAATTTGTTTTTCGAAAATAAATCAATTGAATTTAGATTATTTAAAAGTTGATTTAAAATGTTTTTGTTGGCTGACTCATTAACATTGCTTTCAGTATTAGCTTCAGAATTGTTTATGCTTTTATCTTTATCCGATATATTATAATTAGCAAAATTATACGAATAGATGTCGTATTGTTTTAATGTAAAATCATTAATTAGTTTGTCTAATTCAAGCCAAGATGAAAATGTATCTTTCCCGTAAAAAGAACGAATCATAATGTTTATTTTTGACAATGTTTACAAAAGTAAGATGTTCGACCGTTTATCTTGATAGATTGTAGGATATATTTGCAAAATTTGCAAGGTTGGTTTTTCCGACCATAAACGTTTAGAAAATTAACATAAGAACCAATTTTGCCGTCGGGTGTGCGATAAGTCGCAAAAGTTGTGCCACCAATTTTAATGGCACGCTTGAGAATTAAGGGGATAAATTTAAATAATCTTTTTAATTCCGATGGTTTTAAAGTCGATATTTTTCTTTGAGGCTGAATTTTACTCTTAAATAATACTTCATCACTATAGATGTTGCCAAGGCCCATAATGATATTTTGAGAAAGAAGGGCTGTTTTTATAGATATATTATGTTTTAACAATTGTTTTTTAAAATTCGGAAAAGTTCATTGTTTGGTTAATGGGTTTAACCCCATTTGCAAAACGAATTTTAACTGTTTAATATCTTTAGTTGGCATCAAAGTAATGCGAGCCAAACGTCTTGAATCGGATAAAACCATTCAATAATTGTTGCTAAATTTTAAACCAAAACGTATAAATCGATTAACCGGATCATTTAAATATGAAGATGAGGTAGCTGGTTTTAAATATCGTTTTTTAATTATAAATTTACCCAGCAATAAATGACCACTAATTTTTTGATGAATAATAAGAGTTTGTTGATTGTTTAAATTAAACAGCAAATATTTACCAATGTTTCAAACCTGATCAATCTTTTTATTGACCAGGTTTGAAGAGATGGATTTAGTAGTAATATTTTCGATTTTAGTTTTATTGTCTAATCAAACATGAGTAATTTTGCGATTAGTAATTTTGGGTTTTAGCTGTTTGATAGTTGTTAATACTTCTGGTAATTCGGGCATAACATATTGATTAAGGTCTTTCGATAACCAAGTATTTTACTTCGGTTTTGTTTTTATTGTTGCATACGATTGTAAAAATAGCCGCATTGCCAGATTCAACATTAATGTTGGAAATAGTTTTTTGACCCTTTAAACTTAATGGCCCGTTTCAGCTACTATTAATAGGAGCTGATGTTCCATAACAAGTTTCAGCATTTTGAGAAGATCAAAATACGTTGACGGTATCATTGGCGCTGGTAATCTCAGTAACATCGCTAGTCATATCAATTGTCACGTTTACATTGGTGGTGGCTTGTTGGCCAATAGAAATATCAGGAATACTAATGGATGGATTAACTTGAGTTTGTTTATTTTGACCACTAACCGAAGCTGAGCACTTAGCTTCAACAACTTTATTATTAGCATCGGTGATTTTTAATACTACTGGATATTGACCGGCAGTTGTAAAAGTATTGCTGGCAGTTTTGCTAGTACCATTAGCATAACCACCTCATTGATATTTATATGGACTTTTGCCACCAAAAACTTGAGATAGAAAAACGACTTGTTGATTAATAATACTGGTGGATGGTTCCGCTACGCATATTGCTTTTAATGGCGAAGATGTTGTAGTTGATGATGTTGTAGTTTTGGGAGCTGATACGGGGGCGGAAAGTTTTTCAGTATTTAATTTAGAAAAGATATCGCAAAGAGTAATATTGGTTTCATAGTCGAGTATTTCGGTTGGATATAAACTATAAGCATTTTGAAATTTAATGATAGCTTTTTCGGTGATAGATCCAATTATTCCATTTACGGCACCAGTGTATTGAACTTTCGGAAGATACTTTAATAAATATTGTAGCATTCTAACTTCGATTTTTTGTTCGGGGTTAAGTTCATCCCCCCTACCAATCATGCTTTGAAAAGGGCATTGATAATATTGTGAGCAAATTAAATCTAAAGTGTCTTCGGTTATAACACCATTGGGATTTAAACCATTATCAGCTTGTAATCTTTTAACGGCGGTTTCAGTTTTGGGCCCGAAATTGCCAACTACTAATGCGTCGGGATATATATTTGGATATTGAGATAAAATCATTTGCAAGGCAAACACTTCGTTAAATTTATTTTTTTGATTGGTTGGCGAAAGCCCAACAGAAACAATTGGGCAATTTTCGGCTAAAACCAATTTGGGTAAAAAAACAATGACAACAAAAATGATTATAAAAAATATTTTGTAATTTTTAAGAAATTTTATCATAATTGGCTATTTTATTTGAGATTTTATTATTGATATTTTAACAAAAAATCAAATAATTTGCAAGAAAAAATTATCGGTTTTAAAAAGAATATTGGTTTTGTAAAAATTATACAAACCTATAAATTGATGGAAAATAACAATTGTTCCTTTAGTTTAGGCTTACAGGGTAATTGTTAAAAAGCAGGGGATTGTTTTTTGGCCTAAAATAGTGTATAATAGCTAGAGATTTATATTATTAGTTAATTTTTGTAATTTGATATTATAAATTAACTAGTAGTTTGAATTTAAGTTGTGAAACAATGCTATTAATAGTTAATTAAACTTTTTATTATGTCAGGACATTCGAAATGGGCGTCAATTAAGCATTCAAAAGGTATTGCTGATGCCAAAAGAGGAAAAGTATTTTCTAAATATGCAGTGGCTATTGCTTTGGCTAGTAAAGAAGCCAATGGTGATGTCAATTCTAGCCCAAAATTAAGATTATTGGTAGAAAAAGCCAAACAGTCGGGCATGCCAAAAGATAATATTGAAAGAGCTATTAAAAGAGGTATGGGTGAGGGTGGTGAAGGTGGTATTATTGAAGAAATGTATTTTGAAGCCTATGGTCCAGGAGGTGTGGCTTTGATAATTCATTCAATTACCGATAATAAAAATCGAGCAGTAGCTGATGTTAAATATGCACTATCTCGGTTTGATGGTAAAATGGCTGGTGAAGGTAGCGTTAAATGAATGTTTAAAGAAGTAGGAAAAATTATCATTGATAAATCGAAGTGAAATGATGAGTTTGAAATGAAGGCGATTGAATCCGGAGCCAGTGATATAAAAATACTAGACGATGTCATTGAAATAGAAACTAACAACAATGATTTACACATCGTTAAAGCGGAAGTAGAAAAATTTGTTGAAATTACTGATGCTTATCTTGAATGAGTAGGAACTCAAGAGGTTGATGTTACTGAACAAAATACTAAAGATAAAATAGATAAATTAATTGAAGCACTAGATGATTGTCAAGATGTTGAAGAAGTGTTTACTAATGCTAATTATATAGATTAATATGATTATTATTGGAATTGATCCGGGCACATCACGAACTGGTTATGCTATAGTTAAATATTGAAGAGGCGAAGCCAAAATCATTGATTTTGGTTGTTGAGAGTTGTCGGAATTTGATGCTCTTACGCGTTTAGATAAAATTTTCAAAAATTTAGATAGATTGATTAAAGATTATAAACCAAATTTACTGGGGATTGAAGAATTATTTTTCTTTAAAAATGCCAAGACGGTTATGAAAATTAGCGAAGCTAGAGGTGTGATTTTGTTAGCGACCAAAAGAAATAAAATAAAAATTATTGAATTAACACCATTGCAAGTAAAACAATATATTACTGGTTATGGTCGAGCGGATAAAAAGCAAATTCAGCAATTAGTAAAAAATTATTTTAATTTAGATAAAATACCAAAACCAGATGATGCTGCGGACGCTTTAGCGATATGTATTGCTAGCATTTGTCATTTGGAGAAGAAGGGGGGAGAGTAATTGGCAAAAAGTAATTGGTAAGTGATAAGACAATAGTAAAGCAATAGTAAAGCAATAGTAAAGCAAATAGTTTAATAAACACTCCATTTTATGAATTATAAATGGTTCTTAAAAGAGGAGAGTAAACCCCCTCTTTTAAAAATTGGGCGATTAAAATCGCAATTAGTATAACTGAACAAAAAAGATTAATAAACTATTTAACAAAAATTCTCTCGATATAAAAGTTGTACCCTTAACAACTTTTAAAAGAGGGGGTAAATATATTAATATGAGTAAAAAAACCAATGACGATTTAGATAATATCGAAATAATTGGCGATAGTGGTGATGATTTGTCGGATGTAAAACGTCAATTAAAAAAATTGAAAAAAGAAAGCGAAGATATGGATGAAGAAGGAGGCGATGTAAATGTAATAGAAGATGATGACGATAATGACGTTGAGGCGGCATCTTCTGAAGATATTGTTATTAATGAAGACAACTCACTTCCATTTAATGAGGAAGATCGTTATTATAAGTCATTAGAAAAATTCTTGAAGGACGAAAACAATAAATAATTTGTTTAAAAATTATTTTTATGAAAAATCCTGACAAAAATATTATATTATCAATCCCCAAAGTTATTTGAGAGGTGATTGATAAATTATCGGCAAATGGATTTGAGGCCTATATTGTGGGCGGCTGTTTGCGAGATTTAATGATAAATCGAGACATTAATGATTGAGACATCACAACTAGTGCTCAGCCTCAAGATATTCAAAAGATATTTAAGAAAAGTATTTATGAAAATAATTTTGGAACCGTAGGAATATTAACTGGAGCTAAAGAAAATAATTTAAAAATCGTAGAAGTAACTACTTATCGATTGGAAAGTAATTATTTAGATAAACGTCATCCCGAAAATATTAAATTTGCCGATGATATTTGCGACGATTTAATGCGTCGCGATTTTACTATTAATGCCATGGCTTTTAAAATTGATTCAGTCAAAATTTTAAAAACCAAAGTGAAAGCTGAAGGTGATTTAATTGATTTATATAATGGTCAAGACGATTTATCAAATGGTTTAATTCGAGCGGTGCGTGATCCCAACGAAAGATTCGGTGAAGATGCATTAAGAATGCTTAGAGCTATGAGACTAACTTCACAATTAAATTTTAAAATTGAAAAAACTACAGCCCTAGCCATTAAATTAAATGCTAAAAATTTAAAATTTGTATCCAGTGAACGAATTCGAGATGAATTTATTAAAATTTTAATGTCTTCAGCTGGAGCTAAATCTATTGTAATGCTAGAAGAGAGCGGTTTGTTAGAATATATAATTCCAGAGTTGATTGATTCTATTGGGGTTGGTCAAAATTTACATCATATTTATACGGTTTACGAACATTTAATTAATTCTTTTGATTATGCCGTTAAGCAGAATTTTAGTTTAGAAGTAAGGTTGGCAGCTCTATTACATGATATTGCTAAACCAATCGTTAAAAAGGGTAATGGTAAAAATTCTACTTTCTATAATCACGAAATGGTGGGAGCGAAGATGGTAAAAAGAATTCTTGAGAGATTAAAATTTCCAAATTATATATTAGACAAGGTGGTTTTGCTAGTTAGAAATCATCAGTTTTATTATGATCCAGAAATTAATACTGACTCGTCAATTAGATATTTACTGACGAATGTTAAAAAAGAAAATATACTTGAACTTTCTCAATTAAGAGAAGCTGACCGAATTGGTTCTGGTTGCCCAAAGGCATTACCTTTTAGATTAAGACATTTTTTATTTAGAGTTGAAAAAGTTCTAAATGAATTAGAAAATAAAAATTTAAGTTTAAAAACATTAAAAATTAATGGTGATAAATTGATGAAATTACTTGATATAAAACCTGGTCCAAGGCTGGGCTTTATATTAAATATTTTATTATCGGAAGTTATTGGTGATATAAAAGTAAATACAGTTAAATATTTAAATAATCGAGCTAAAGAGCTCAATTGTTTAGATGATTTAAAATTAAAAGATTTAAATGATAAATCCAAAGAAATTTATAAGCAATTAATGCTAAGCGAAGAAGAAAAGATAAAAACCAAATATAAAGTAAGATAATATACGGGCTGTAGTGTAACGGTAACACGAGTCGTTCGGGACGATTTAATCCCAGTTCAATTCTGGGCAGCCCGACTAGTAATATTGATTTTTAACGTCAATATTAAGCTGTATTATACAAACTTTTGTTGAAACACTTGAAAAGTTTATTAAAATATGCTATAATTAGGTAAAATATATAATAAACTAAATTACTCAATATGATTCATTCTTTTTCATGCAAAAATTTTTATTCTTTTAAGGATAAAAATGTTTTAAATTTTGTAGCTAATAATAAAGCGCCAAAAAACAATGGTTATACTTCTTCTTTTTTGGGGAAAAGAGTTTCCAAAATCGGAACGGTAATTGGAGCTAATGCTTCTGGAAAAACTAATTTGTTAAAAGTATTGCCATTTTTAAAGTGATTGATCGTTGATTCTTTTAATATGCCACCGGATGCTCATATTTTGATACAACCTTTTTTATTTGGTGGTAGTAAAAATCAACCCACCGAATTATCAGTTGTTTTTGAAATTAACAAAAAAATTTATACTTATTATTTTTTAGTTAACAAGGAAAAGATTTTAAAAGAAGAATTAAAACTAACTTCATTTGCTAAGAAAAAACAAACAACTAAAAAACTTTTTTCTCGTTCTTGGAATGATAAAAACAATCTATATTCTTTACACAAAAATAATTTTAAATTACCAAAAGGGTTTGAAAAGTTTTTACGTATTAACTCTAGCATTATTGCATCGGCTTCTCGTTTTAATCATATTGAAAGTCAAGAGATTATTAAATATTGAAAAAATATTGAAACCAATGTGATAGAAGCAGGATGGGTTGGAGATTGTTTACTTCCTAATTCGGTAGATCAATTAATTGATGCTTTTAATTTTTTTAATGATAATGGTGATTTGAAAAAAGAAGCTGAAAAATTATTACATCGTTTTGATTTGGGTTTAGATGGTTTTGAAATTAAAAAAGAAAAAAAAGAAAACGGATTTTTGTTGCAAGTAAAAGCAACCCATATGTTTGAGGGGGAAAAACAATATTTACCTATATATTATGAATCATCAGGTACTAAACAATTATTAGTTTTATTAAAAAATATTTTATCGGCTTTAAAAAATGGAAGTATTGCTATTTTAGATGAATTTGAATGTAACCTTCATCCGGAAATGATTATGGCTCTATATGATTTATTTATACAAAAAGAAACTAATCCTAATAATGCTCAATTGTTGATGAGTACTCATAGTCATATAATTTTGAACAAACTAGATAAATACCAAATTATATTTGTGGAAAAGAACGAAAATGGCATTAGCGAAACCTGAAGATTAAGTGAAGTTACAGGGTCTAGAACAGATGACAATTATTATAATAAATATATAGCTGGAGCTTATGGTGCTATTCCTAAAATTTAATTTTTTAATATGTCAAGATCTAATCCTGGTAAAAAGAAAATAAAAATGGCTAAAAGAACCATACTTATATATGGAGAGGGATTAAGCGAAGAAATATTTTTGAAACTTTTAAGATCTATATATAGTTCCGATAACGATACTTATATTAAAATTAGACATGGTAAGGGAGGTAGCCCATTAGATATTGTTAGTGATGCTATTAAAGAATTGGGATATTTTTGTAAAAAAATTGTTGTATTGGACGATGATAGAAAAGAAATAGAAAAAGCTATAATTAAAGCTGAGAAGTATAATATAAAGATTATTAAAAATCAACCATGTTTAGAAGCCACCTTGTTGATGATATTACAAGATAAGATACAAAATAATAAAACTTCAGCATTTTTTAAAAAAGAATTTGAAACTAAATATATATGTAAAAAGAAGAGATGCGAAATATCAGAATATATTAAACTTTTTCCTAAATCATTAATAGAAAAAGCAAGAAAAAAGAACGAAATGTTAAATAATTTAATTTCAATTATTGAAAATTAAAATGGATAATATAAAAAAATTTAAGATTATTAATAAGGAATTAAAACGTCTTTATCCAACTATAAAGATAGCTTTAAACTTTTCTAATGTTTGAGAATTACTAGTGGCAACAATTTTATCGGCTCAAACAACTGATAAAAAAGTCAACGAAATAACTTTTAAATTGTTTAGAAAATATCGCAGTATTGGCGATTATGCTAAGGCCAAACTAAATGAATTTGAAAAAGATATTTTCGGAGTAAATTATCATAAAACCAAAGCCAAAGCTATTATTGAAGATGTAAAAATTTTACAAGACAAATTTTCTGGTAAAGTTCCTAAAACTATGGAAGAATTGTTAACTTTAAAAAATGTAGCTAGAAAAAGTGCCAATATAGTTTTATCCATTGGCTTTAATATTAATGAAGGCTTTGCAGTAGATACTCATGTTATACGTCTATCAAATCTATATGGATTAACTAGTAATAAAGATCCTAAAAAAATTGAAAAAGATTTGCTTTTAATCATTCCTGAAGAAGAAAGAAAGGAATTTCAATTACGTATTGTTCAATATGGACGAGATTATTGTCCAGCCAAAAAACACGATCATGAAAATTGCCCATTAGTTTTGGTGCTAAATAAAAAATAATGACCGAAAGATTAGACATTTTAATGTTAAATCAAAAATTAGTTTCAAGTCGAAGTGATGCTCAAAAATTGATTGAAGCTGGCAAGGTTAAAGTTAATGGAAAAATTGTTTTGAAAAAACATTTGAAATTTGAAAATGACTTGAAAATTGAAGTTGATAAAGAAGATGTTTTTGTAGCCAGATCAGGTGCGAAACTTCAAAAAGCCATTGATGAATTTAAAGTCGATATTAAAAATTTTGTCTGTTTAGATGTAGGGGCTTCAACTGGTGGTTTTACAGAATGTTTAATCAGCAATGGCGCTAGCAAAGTTTATAGTGTTGATGTTGGCAGTGATCAGTTGGATGAAAAATTAAAAAAAGATAAAAGAGTAATTAATCTAGAAAAAACTGATATTCGAAATTTAAAGAAATTAGATGAATTAACAGATTTGATAACAGTTGATGTTTCTTTTATTTCAATTTTAAAAATTTTACCAGTTCTGAAAAAATTTTTAAAAAAAGCGGGAAAATTAATTTTTTTGATAAAACCGCAATTTGAAATCAAAGGTGATAAAAATAAACAGGGAAAAATAAAAGATGAAATATTGGTGGATGAAGTTATTAGAAATATTAAAAAAAGTATTGAGGATGAAGGTTATAATGTTATTGGAACAATAGAATCACCCATATTGGGAAAAAAAGGAAAGAACAAAGAATATTTGATGTACCTTTCTTTTTAATATTTTATTATATACCGATTTAGTATAATTGACAAAAATGTATAAGAGTGATATTATTTTAATAGTTCGCAAATAAATAAATATTTCAAGGGGGCATTATTATAATGACATTTGAAGAATTAATTTCAATAGGAAAAGGCAGATTTGACAATATCTCTCGGGCGATTGAGTTTGCTTACTTTAAAGATAAAATCAAGGATGAAATTTTGTCTTCACGGAAATTAAGTGAAGATGAAACGTTTGCTTTTTTGGCCACGGCCAGCAGCGATGGTGCTGAAAAAGTAAAGTTCCAGAAAGTATTTTTTGGGCATTTTTTTGGCGAACTGCCGGAGGGGGCAAATATCCAGATTATTGCAAAAAATCAAGAAGGAGGAGTTGAAATAATTTTTGGATATAGCTCTGCAGTTACGGTGTTCAATGCTTCATGGGAAAAATTTTTCAAGGCAAAGTTATGTGGTGGAGCATGTGATGAAAAGGGGTGCCCTAATCATCATGACTTTAAGCCGAATTGATAAAAAAGAGTGAGGTGCAAGTTCACTCTTTTTTCATGTTCAAAATTATGCGATTAGTTTTGGTCTTTACAATTGTATAGTTTTGTGTTATAATGTATTTAGATCTATTTAAAAGGAGAAAGAATATGAATATTGATATTTTGCTGAGCAGGAGAGCGAGTGCAATTTTGGAAAAATTTTCGGTGGTGGATGAATTGGAATCTTCGTTATGGCTTTTGGCTCAGGATTTGCATGTATCGCAGCTTGATCCAAATAACAATGCTGTTATCACAATTTTGGAGGTATTTACAAATCCACATAGTGAAGAGATTCAAGTTCGAGTTGACTATGATCCGGAAAAATTAGCATTATTGGCTAATTGTAATGAAGAAGGCACAAAACAGGTGTGGGTTGATAGGATTATGCAAACAGTAAAAGATTTCTTGGAAGATCATTCATTGGACATCAATGTTTGTTGTTCTTTCCGACCATGTCCAGGAATGCTGTTTGCATCTACCTTAAATGCAAAATGAAACAAGAAAAGAACGAAGTGCAAGATCGTTCTTTTTTCATGTTCAAAATTATGCGATTAGTTTTGGTCTTTACAATTGTATAGTTTTGTGTTATAATGTATTTAGATCTATTTAAAAGGAGAAAGAATATGAATATTGATATTTTGCTGAGTGGCGGGTCAACTGTGATTCTGAAAAACGGATCATTAATTTCAGAATTAGATTTATTATTCAGAAATATGGCTCGTGTTTTGGGGGTGTCGAAAATTGATCCAAAGCATGATGCTGTTATCACTGCCTGCGAGGTGTATACAAGTCCAGGCAGTGAAGAAATTCAAATCAGGATCAATTATGATCCTAAAAAATTATTCATATTTGCCAAGAGAAATAAAGGGCACACCGAAAAGACATGGGTGCAAACGGTGCTACAATTAATGAAGGAATTTTTGGAAAAACATTCATTGAATTTCAATGTTTGTTGTTTGTTTTGTCCATGTCCTGGAGCACGATTTGGTTCCACTGTGAGCGCAAGTGCAGAATGAAATAACAAGAAAAGAACGAAGTGCAAGATCGTTCTTTTTTCATATTCAAAATGTTAAATATATGTCAATCCAAGATAGAAATGTCCGCCTTTCTCCAAGATAGAAATGTCCTCCCCTCTGGGTATTTAGTGTTTTGGAC
>JAKLIH010000013.1:0-16039 GCA_022709715.1 Patescibacteria group bacterium
TGTAAGGCACTAGATTTACCTATGAAAGATAGTTCAAACAGTAACCCTTATGAATCAAGTACAAGCAAGGTGGATGTATTAATCTCGGGCATTAGTGTGATGCCGGAAAAAATCGATGTCGGGGTTCAAACCAATATTGTCGTTAAAATCAAAAACATTGGTACTGAAGAATCCAAACCAATGGTAAGTTCACTTTATATTAATGATCAAGAAATTAATAAAGCTAACATCAATACCATCAAACCCAATGATGAAGTCATGGCCATTATTCAAAATTGAACATGTCCAGCTAAAGGTATTTATGCTTTAAAAATATTTGTGGATAGTTCAAATAATTTAGTGGAAACTTTAAAAGCTAACAATGTTGTGGTGGTGCCATTAAATTGCGGAGGGGTGGACCAGAAAGATCATAAATATGTTTGCAATCAAACAACGTTAAAATGTGAAATCAATAACAAAGAAGGGAAAATGTTGTTGGAAGAATGTCAAAAGAATTGTATAGCAACTAATAATTTGCCAGATTTATCAATTGAAAAATTTAGTGCTGAAAAAGCAACTTTAAAACCCGATGAGGTAACTAAGATTATTGTGGTAGAAAAAAATATTGGCAAAAGTAAAGCGGATGTGCACGAAGTTACTTTTAGTATTAATAATGAAGAGAAAAAAACCAATTGAAAAGAATTGGAACCAGGATCAAGCACAACTTTTGATCAAGCCACTTTTAAATGTAGTGCGCCAGGAGTTTTTAAATTTACGATTACAACCGATTCTAAAAAAGCTATTAAAGAATCAAACGAAGAAAACAATATTAAAACTTTAGAAATAAAATGTACTGATAAAGATGGTAAAATGCCAGATGAAGAAGATGACGAAAAGGATGATAAAAGCAATATTAAAGATAGCCAGTTTGGGGCTCAAGCTGGTGGTCTAAAATTATCTTGATTTACTGGCACACCTAATGATTGTTATAATTGTCCAAGTAAACGATGCGCTAGCTATGGCAATAAATGTGGTAGTGGTTTTAAATATAAGACCAATGAATACGGAGCTAAGGTGATTGTTAGCTGTCCTAATAGTTCTTGTGTAGATAGCAGTGGTTCGACAGCTGAATTTTATCGTGAAAGTCCTCATAAAATGAGAATCAGTTATAATATTTATAACTATAATAATTTGTATAAACCTAATATGACTACGGCTTGTCAAATTGATATGGGGGACGGCACTAAACATGATTGTTCATTTACTGGTTTTTACTATAATGGTAAAGATATAGCTGGTGAAAATAATAGTTTAATCGAATTTTATCATACTTTTGTTAATACTACAGACAAGCCAGTAGCATTTTGTCCAACTATATCAATAATTGATCCGGTTAATGGTGATAAGTTGCAAGCCAAGTTTACAAATGAATTTTGTGATGGTTGATGCAATGAAGGTCAAGAAAATTCAACCAAATGCATGTTAATTTATCCAAAGGGTTGAGGGTTTAGAGCCAAAGATAAAGATGGTAATGAATTAGCTTATAATGTGGCTTCACTTGATGCCAAGCCAAATCCTGGTAAAGTTGGCGAAGCTATTACTTTTTATTATCAAAACAGTGGCATGCAATCAGATGCTGAAGCTTGATGCACAATTGATTTTAAAGATGGCACACCAGTTAATCCATTTACTTGCAAACAGGCGGGGACAATTACTCATACTTATAAAAGAGCTGGAACCTATAATGTTATAATGGCAGTGGACGATAATATTAATTTCTTAGAATGCGGTAAAAAAGCTTTGACTTTAAAAATTACCAATGCGGATGGTAGTGGTGGTGATGATGATCCAGGTGAAAATCCGGATGGGCCAGATTTAACGGCTAGTTTTTCAAAAACTAAGTTAGATAAAGGGGAAAATAGTGGGTTGAAATTGGAAGTTGCTAATGAAGGCAATAAGGAAACTAAAGGAGCATTCTTTGTTTTACTGCAACAATTTGATACCAACGGAGTTGAAGTGTCGCGAGATGAAAAGATACAAGTAGAAGATAATTTGCAGCCTGGCGGTAAAAAATCTTGAACATTTAATACTATTACATGCGGAGATAATCCATTTGAATTGTGAGCAACAGCTGATTCTAAAACTAAAATTGCTGAATCTGATGAAAACAATAATACAGCAAAATTAGTTTGTGGCAAAGTAGTAAAATCACATGATCCAATTGATGTGCCAAAAGACCCAGAGCGCGAAGGTGCACCAGGTGAAGTTAAAAATGATTTGGGATTAAGTTGTACAGTTGAAAGAGAAAAAGAATTTGAAGATGCCGTTACGGTTAAAATGAAAATTAACCAAAAAGAACATACTGCCGATTGTAATGGCAATAAAGTAGAATTTTGATGAGGATTAACAAAAGACGAAAGTAATTCTTGAATGGCTGGTCAATACACGCAATATTTATCCTTTCGATCTACAAAAGTTGATGTATCAGTTGTGGCTCGATGCAAAACAACAAGTGGAATAATTTATGGAACCACAAGATGCATTTCAGAAAAACCATCTTCTATAGCACCACTTAAAACTGTTATTAATCCAGGAGAAACAAATCCATTGACAGCGGTTGATCAATGATTGTCGAATTTATTTACAAATATTGAAGAAGCTATTACATTTAACGCTACGCCAAAAACTCAAGTGAATTTGCCCACAACTGATTATAATGTTTTAAATACTTTTAATAATACTAATTGGTTTACAACTAATAATAGCCAAACTGATTTACAAGTTTCGGGTTCTAATTATTCTGCGTACATTACTCATTATAGTTTTGATCCAGTTCAGGGTACATGTATAAAAGATGAAGATGGGCCTTATACAAGTATGACGAGTTGTACTAAGTATAATCAAAGTTTGAATTTTATAAGTGATAATACTTTTAATTTTAATGATTTTGAAGTTCAAACTTCAAATGCTAAAACCAACGATTCATCAAATGTTAACACAACTGATGATTACAAGTACAATACTGATTCGTCGGGGTGAAATATAGATTTTTACAATAATACTTCAAGCAATACAACGGATGCAACTAGCTCTAGTACAAATGCAATTTTGTATAGATGTGATTCTAGCACTGGCAATTGTAGCACTAGTAGTAAACTATCTGGTCAAACCTATACTGATAAAGAGAAATGCAATCAAGAATGTGATTTAGAAATGACAGTAAGTGAAGGCACAACTTTTAATCCAAGCACTAATTTTAATTTACAATTTAATCAATAATTGTTAAAAATTTATTAATGTTTAAAAAAATACTATTTATCGGTTTTATAATAGTTACTAGTTTTATCTTTTTGAGTGAAAATACTCAAGCTGTTGATAGTTCTTGTCCATTTAATCGTGAAATGAGTTTAGGCTCGGAAAATTCGGCAGTTAAAGAACTACAAAAGTTTTTAGCTTTAGATAAAAATGTTTATAATGGGCCAGTGACTGGTTATTTTGGATTGATAACTGAAAAAGCGGTAAAAACTTTTCAAACTAAAGCGGGTTTGCTGGCTAATGGTAAGGTTGATTTAGCGACAGCTACAATTTTATGCCAAGTTTATTTGTCTTATAAAGAATCAATGCCAATTAGCAATACCGAAGAGACAGTATCCGATAGTAGTTGTTTTTTAAAAACTTTAAACTTAGAACTAGGTACATACAGCCAAGCTAACAGTGAAGTTTTACAATTGCAAAAGTGATTGGCAAGTAATGGTTTTTATCCAGAGAAAATTTTTTCAGGTTATTTTGGGGCATTAACTAAAACAGCGGTTAAAAGATTGCAAAAATCAGCTGGTATTATTCAGACCGGAATTGTTGGTGTTAAAACTACAGCCTTGATTTGTGGCAGTAACATTAATGAGTTGGGTGACAATATTACAATTACTGGTGTAAGCAGTCAAGGGAGCACTAGCGATTTTCTCGATTTAGGTATTTCTTTTATTGATATCAATCCAAAACAAATTGGTATTGGAACTACAATTAATGTTTTAGTAAAAGAGAAAAATTTATCAACGAAATCAATAGGTGAGCACACCACTTCATTTTTTATCAATGATAAAGAAAAAAACAGTCAAAGAATCGAAGCTTTAAGTGCTGGTGAAGAATTTTCATCGATTAATTATAATTGAACTTGTAGTCAAAAAGGTATTTATATATTTAAAATATTTGTTGATAGTAAAAATAATATTTTGGAAAAAAATAAATACAACAATATTTTAGTTTTTGCGGTTAATTGTGGTGGAGCTATTCAAGATTTTAAATATTCTTGCAATGATGAAACTCAAAATTGCGAAGTGGATGTTTCTGGATCCATGACTTTTGGTGAATGTAATACCATGTGCAAAAGTGAAGGTGGAAAATTGCCTGATTTATATGTTAAAGAATTTTTACCAACTAAAATAAAAATTAAAGAAACGTTACCACTTAAAATTGTTGAAGGTAATAGTGGTAGCGCAAAGGCCCCAAGACATGAATATTTATTAACAGTTAATTTTAATAATGAAAAGAAGAGTCAAACCCAGGTGTTTGGTGAAATAGTATCAAAAGGAACCCAAGAAGCTTCGGGCAGCTGAACTTGCACGGCGGCCGGTATTTATACAATTACAGTGGAACTTGATCCAAAAAATGTTATTAAAGAAATAAGTGAAACTAACAATAAAAAAGTTTTCAAAATGGAATGTTCGGATGAAAGTGGAAATGTTCCAGCTGATGAAAGTGATAGTGAGAATGAAGAAGAGGAAGATGGTGAGTTGGGAGATGAGGCAGATGTTAAATCAAATTTGCCAGATTTGAAAGTTTCTATATCACCAACCAATATGACTAGTGGCGGTGTAAATAGAATTACAGTGACTATTACCAATCAAGGTAAAGCTAATATTGATAAACAATTTTATGTGGGACTAGAATCGGCAGATGCTAATGGCACTAGAAGTAAAATCAAAAATGCTGATGGTCAAGCTATACAGGCATCAATATCAAATTTGGCAGTGGGAGCTAGCAAGACGATTAATTTGTTTGATTCAAACAATCCAGAATCCGGTCAAAAATGTGATTCTAAAAATCCTTTCCAAATTTGAGCTATTGCTGATGTTACCAATGTTATTAATGAGAGTAATGAAAATAATAATGCATCAGCTAGCACATGTGGAACAGTAAAAACTGGATCAGGTGGAAGCGGTGGAGGTGGCCAAGGTGGGCAAGGAAGTGGAGATGAAGAAAACAGTGGCTTACCATGTTATACCAGTGCAAGCGGAGCGGTGTTAAAATACGGCAAAACTTCTGTTACTGTAAAAGGTCAAGGATTACTAGACCGTAGTCAAATAGAATTGGCAACAATTATTTATGAATTACAAGGTGAAAATGCTGAATCGGCTAGTAATATTGTTACTACGTTAATCGGTGAAGATGGTGAAAGTTTAGGAAGCGAAAGTATAGGAAGTATTTTTGGATGTAAATCGAGAAGTGGCTATTTTAATTATAAATGTGCTGATAAAGGTACGGCTACTTTGAAACTAGAAACTGCATATAATGGTAAAACTCCAAAAACAATTTCTAAAGAAATAAATGTTACATGTGAATATGGTTCTAAAAAACCAGATGGAAGCACAGATGAATCACCTTTACAATATTGTAAAATTGACAAGGCAATATCACCAGATGATGGAACAGTAAAAATTTCAGATGGTGAGCAAATAAAATTTTTCTTTGCAAATTTGTCGACTGATCAATCAATCACTTGAAAATGAGCTGGCGGAAAACAGTTTGATAGTAGCAGTGCGGATTCAGCTTATATATCATTTTCAACGGTTGGTAAACATGTGGTTTCAGGAGTAACAGCAACAATTAATGGAGCCACTTATAGTTGTCCGAGTTTTACAGCTGTAGTTACTAATGCTCAAAGCGGTAGCAGTGGTGGAACAAAATATCCAAGTTGAAGTAATACAAGTTGTAGTACTAGCATAAATTTAGTTAAATGAGGAGACACTGAGAAGGTATGTTTTACTAATTATATTATAGATAATAATAATGTGTGCGATCGTTATGATTATAAATGAGATACAGCTATTGGATCGCCCAGTGAAGAAAATAAAAAAACCAAATGTTTTACAAAAAAAGAGATGGGTTTTAAAGAAGATTCAGAACTTGAACTTGGTGATGTTGCAACAAATATATGAACGGAAATTAATGCCGTAAAGATGGTTGATGGTAAAAATATTTTTGGATCTTATTCGAAAAAAATTCAATGTTATCTTCATGTTTTTCAAGAAGGGTCGTCAGCGATTAGCGCTACATGTAGTGGAACTAAAATCGTAGCTGGTAGAGTTAAATTCACAGTTACGGCTAGTAGTAATGGTTGTAAAAGTGATGAGTTTAAATATAAGTGAAATAATGGAAGCACTTCTTCAATATTTGAAAAAGCTTATACACCATCATCCGGTTCGCAAACTATAACGGCTAGTGTTGATGTTTCGTGTCCAAACGATAATGCATCAAAAAGTGTTAATTGCAGTTTAAGTGTTAGCGACAGTAGTGGTGGTGGTAGTGATTTACCATCAGAAGAGAAACCAGTTGAGAGTGATAGTTTAGCTGTTTCATGTAGCTGTAGTGGGTCCTCTTGTGTAGCTTATCCAAAAGGTAAAAGCACAAGTGCAGGTGATTATTGATGTACTTGAACCATTAATGGGGTAACAAGAACTAGCACAACGCGTTGTACTTATGGGTTAGTGAGTTCAGCTCAAAATGCTAAAGTAGAACTTCAATATAATGAGGCCTATAGTGGTTGAGAAACTGGAAAAGTAACGGCAACATGTACGATTAATTAGTGATATTTGATATAAAATTCAAAAACAGTCCAGCTCCAAATGGGGCGGGGCTGTTTTTGACATTGTATTAAAAATATGATAAAATGCAGAACAAGTTAAACTGGATGATTGCCCCTTTAAATTTTTTAAAATTTTTGGCTATTTTTTAAAAAATGCTTTCTTTAATAAGCTATTTTTGCTTTATTTAAGGGGAGGAAAGTCCGAGCTCTCTTTTGGTTAGTTTTACTAGCCATCAAAATATCAATGGTGAATATCCATCGTGTTGTCTTAATGTTTTAGCTGGTAACAGCTATAACTTTGACAATATAGAGGTGCGAACAGTGACGGATTAATTTGAAAAAATTAATCACCCATCACCACTTTTGTGTCAAACTTGATATATTAGGCAATGGTTGAAAAACCAAAAACAAATATAAATTTGTTTGTTGCAAAAGTGGTGCTGGGTAGGGCTATAGCAATATAGTTAGTGAAACGGCTAAATCCTTGATGGGAGCAAGAGAATGATTCCAAAAGAATCGGTATCTCGCTTGATATATATTGGTAACAATATATACAGATAAATAATCATCGCTTCTTAGGAAGTACAGAACTCGGCTTATAGGTTTAACGCAAGAAAGGATCGAAAGATCCTTTTTTGTTTTTAAAAATATTTATTTTCTTGACTATTTTAACCTTATTTAGTAAAATGGATGTATATAAACGATTGATTAATTTTTTTGAATATGATTAAAAAAATCATAAAGACAACAGTTTTGGCATTATTGCTTTTAGTACTATCAGTTGTAGGCTATAACTACTATTATTACTATAAATCACTTAGATTAAACCAAGACATATATTATGAACTGTATACAGTTATTGGTAATTTTCAAACTAGTTTGCAATCTTTAAATGACAATAATGTCCAAGATTTTTTGAATAAAAACTATACATTAGTTAAGCATTCTAATTATTTAAAAAATAAAAATCATAAGATTTATAGCAATATTTTTGTGAAAATGAATATGCTCGAAGGGTCTTTATTTTCTAATGAAGTAAGTGATGCTTTGCTATGATTCAATGATTTCAATACCAAGCTAAATACTTTTTATTTATTAAATAATGAACTGTTAAATAGCGATGTTATAGTTAAAGATCCAAAAAAAGCAAAAGAAATTGTGGCCAATTTAAAATCTAATGTTTTAGAATTAAACACACTTATCAATACTAAAAACGAAACTATTCAAGCTATTGTTAATGATCAGAAATTAAAAGATGATTATTTTAGTGATTTAGAAAAAAACATTCAATTGACTTATAAGTTTTTCGAGGTTATTGATAATTTTATGGGTGGTAAAAAAACCGCTACTACTTTGGTACTGGTTCAAAACAATTATAATATGAATCAGAGTGGTGGTAAATGAATATATTATTTGACTTTGACATGTAAAGATTATAAATGTAATGTTTCGGAAATTGATTTTGTATCAAACATTACTGCGTCCATGGTTGATAAATTAATTCCACCAGAGGAAATTCGCACTAAAAAAACAATTTGAATTTATGAAGATCTAGGTTGATTTTTTGATTTTAACGATTCAGCTAGCTTAGCCTTAAAATATTTTCCTACTAAAAATCAATTTGATGGTATACTCGCTATCAATGTTTCAATCTTTGAAACATTGATGAAAAATATGCGACCAATTGATTTTAAAATCGATGATGAACAAACAATTGTTAACGGCAATGAAGTGGTTCGCTTTTTAGTGAATTTGGCAGCTTATAAAAATAATAAAGAATTAACAGCGAATGCGGAAAAATTATCGTTGTTTTGAAATGATTTTTCAAAAGTGTTTCAGGCTAACTACAAAAATTTAAATAATTTACAATCTTTTATTTTTAATTTATATAATTATATAGATAGCAAAAAATTACAATTATATGCTTCCAAAGATATAATTCAAACTTTAAAAGATCTACAATATAATAATACCCCTAATAAAATTGAAAAGGCTGATTATTTGGCAATTACTAAAAGCAATATACTAGATAGTTCTATTGATAATAATTTAACGTTTAAAGTAAATTTAAAAGTTAAAATAGATGATGATAACAATTTAACTAATCAGGCGATTGTAAAAGTAGAAAATAAAAATTCAACTAAAATTAAAGAATCGGTTTATTCTTATTTCCAAATTTGATTGGATAAAAATGCCGAATTAATGGAGACAATTTTTCCAAGTAAAATGGGTGCACCCAAAACTAGCAGTGTTGATTATAATAAACACGGGTTTATTACTGATCAAAAAATCGAAACTATTAATAATCGCACGGCTTATTTGGCTGGGGACGATGTAAGAGTTTATAAAAATAATGATTTTATGATTTTGGGTGGATGAGTAATAACTTCTTCTAACCAATCAAAAAAATTTGAAATTAATTGAAAACCAAAATATCAAATAGATAAAGATGATAATATTTATCGTCTACAAGTTCAAAAACAACCCAATGTTGATTATTTATTAAATGTTGAGATTACTTATCCAAGCCATAATAACGGGGAAAATGTGATTGTTAAAAATATTTATGTTGAAGACGATAAATTAATTGAAATAAAACTAGATTAAACATGATGTGACTTAACCGACAAACTAAAACTGTAGAAAAATCAGCTTTATTGATTGGTATTTTTACATTATTAAGCAGTTTGCTGGGAGTATTAAGAAATAGTTTGTTAGCTAGCTATTTAGGAGCTGGGCGAGACATTGATATTTATTATGCTTCTTTTCGAATTCCTGATTTTATTTTTAATATTTTTATTATGGGTGCTATTACGGCTGGTTTTATTCCGCTTTTATCAAAATATATTCATACCCAAAAAGATGAAGTAAATGATTTTGTTAATTCAATTGTCAACATTATTTTAATAACTAGTATGATTTTTGGATTGGTACTGGCAATTTTTGCTGGGCCAGTAATTGGTTTTTTGTTTAAAGGGTTAGACATTGAATCCAAAATGATGATTGCTAATTTAACTAGAGTGATGATGCTACAGCCGATTATTTTGGGATTTTCGGCAATTTTAGGAAATATTTTGTTAGTTTATGACTTTGTTTTATCTTTTGCACTAGCCCCGCTTTTATACAATTTAGGAATTATTTTAGGAATAGTAATTTTTTATCCAAAGTGTGGCATGATGGGACTGGCTTATGGTGTGGTTTTAGGAGCTATTTTAAATTTGGTAGTGAAATTTATACCCATGAAATTGATTGATATTAAATTGGGAAAAGTGTCTTTTATAAAAATGAAAAAATATTTTAAAGAATTTTCTTATTTAATTTTGCCGAGAACTTTAAGCGTTATTAACATCCAAATGTTTTTGTTTGTGATTAGTTATTTTGTTTCATTTTTATCAGCCGGCAAATTAGGTATATTTAATTTAGCTAATTCTTTTCAAGAATTACCCCAGACGATTTTTGCAGTATCAATCGCTACGGCGGCTTTTCCAGTTTTGTCAAAGATGTATCATCAAAATAATATTGAAGGTGTGAAACGTTTGTATATTAAGAGTTTACAACAAATAAACTTTACCATGCTTTTAATTTCAACGGGATTATTGATATTGAGATATCCAATTGTAAAATTGTTGTTAGAGTATGGAAATTTTAGTATTCAATCGACCCAGGCAGTTGCCAATGTTTTGTATATTATGACTTTTGGTATTATTTTTTCATCATTATTGTTGTTAAATTTAGATACATTATTTGCTTGAGAAGATACAAAAACCCCATTAATAGCTAGTTTTGTGGCTTATGGTATTGGATCTATTATGATTGCTGGATTATATAAACAATTTGATTTACCAGGTATAGTGTTTTCGATGATTGTAGCTAATGCTATTTATTGTTTAATAATGATGTATCAAATAATTAAAAAGTTACAAATCAATATTTGACCAATTATTTTCCGGTTTATTCAAAATTTGTCAATCGCGATTTTATCTGGTATAATGGGTTTACTTATAAGTCAAGTGTTAACCAGGGTGGTTTTGGCAAATTGGTTACTTTCTACTCTTATCAATATTTTAATACCAACGTTAATTATAACTCTGACTTATTGGTTATTAGCTAAATGATTAAAATTTGAAGAAGCTAATGTTTTTTTGAATGTGATTTTAAAAAAATTTAAAAGATAATAATGGCAAATATTAGAAATTTTGTGATTATCGCTCATATTGATCATGGTAAATCAACTCTAGCCGATAGATTTTTAGAAATTACCAATACTATTTCTAAGTCAAAATTGGAAAGTCAGTTTTTAGATAAAATGTCTTTAGAAAAAGAAAAGGGTATTACTATCAAAATGCACCCTTGTCAAATGAAATATAAATTGAACAATCAAGAATATATTTTGAATTTAATTGATACACCAGGTCACGCTGATTTTAATTATGAAGTGTCCAGGGCTTTAAAGGCAGTGGAGGGTGCGATTTTACTAGTTGATGTCACTCAAGGCGTTCAAGCTCAAACTTTAGCCAATTTATATTTAGCTCAAAAACAGGGTTTAAAAATTATTGGCTGTTTAAATAAAATTGATCTTACAACTTTTAATAGAGATGATATCAAAAAAGATGTTTCAAAAATTTTGAATATTAATGTTGACGATATTTTTATGGTATCAGCTAAAACTGGGGAGGGAGTTGAAGAACTGCTTAAAAAAGTAATTGACTATGTGGACGAACCCAAAAATCTAATTAATAAACCACTTAGAGCTTTAATTTTTGATTCAAAATTTGATCCTTATCGAGGAGTTTTGGCTTATGTAAGGGTTTTTGATGGCGAAGTAAATGCTAATGATGACATTTATTTAGTAATGCAAAAAGAAAAATCCAAAGTTATAGAATGCGGAATTTTTAAACCCGATTTAGTAGTCACCAATAATTTGAAATCGGGAGAAATCGGCTGAATTGCTACTGGTCTTAAAGATCCAGGGTTAGTCAAGGTTGGCGATACTATTACTTTAAGAAAATATATAGATGATAACCAATCAATTGAACCTTTAGCTGGCTATAAAGAACCTCAACCAATGGTTTTTTCAGGATTTTATCCAGCTACTAACGATGATTTTGAAGCCTTTGCTAAATCATTGGCTAAACTTAAATTAAATGATGCGTCTTTTACTTATGAGCCAGAAGCTAATGAGGCCTTAGGCCGAGGTTTTCGATTGGGATTTTTAGGAATACTTCACTATGAAATAATTACATTGAGATTACAACGCGAATATAATTTAAATTTAATCACAACCATTCCAATGGTTCCTTACAAAATTATATTGTTAGATGGAAAAGAAATTTTTGTGAAGAAGCCAACTGATTTTCCTGAAAATAATCAAATTAAATTAATTAAAGAACCGTACGTAGAATTAAAAATTCTTACACCTAGCAAATATTTAAATGCAATTATTAGTTTAATGCCTAATTTTAGAGCTACTCAAACTCATTTAGAAACTTTACAGAGTGATTTAATTTTAGTAACTTATGAACTTCCACTATCGGAATTAATTTTAGATTTATATGATAATTTGAAATCAGCTTCTCAAGGATTTGCTTCTATGATTTATGATATTTTAGATTATCGAGAAACTGATGTTCAAAAACTTGATGTTTTAATTCATCATGAAAAAGAAGAAAGTTTGTCTTTTATTGTTCCGACTGAAAGGGTGGATAGAGAAGCTAGAAAATTGACAACTAAACTTAAAGAAATTATTCCGCCTCAAAATTTTGCTTTAGCTATTCAAGTGGCTCGAGATGGTTTGATTATCTCGCGGGAAACAATTCCGGCTATGAAAAAAGATGTAACCGGTTATTTATATGGCGGTGATAGAACTCGAAAAATGAAATTGTGAAAAAAACAACAACGAGGCAAAAAAAGATTAGCTTCGATTGGTAGCGTGAATATTCCACCGGAAGTATATCATAAATTATTTTTAAATAAAAAGGATTAAACGTTTTATTATGTTTAAAAATAAATGATTCAGAATAATTTTGTTAACGGTTTTAATAATCGGAATACTTTATAGTATATTGTTTTTAGTTTTCCAAAATATAAATAAAAGAAAAAGAACTTTAGAAATGCAATTAGATATTCTAAATAAAGAAATTGCTTATTTAGAACTTGAAAATCAAAATTTAAAAAAGGGAATTTTAGATTCATCCAAATCTGAAGAACTAGAAAAAGAAATCAGGATGAACTATGGATATAAAAAAGAAGGAGAGACGGCTGTGATGTTAAGCCCAACTACTACTAAAGATGATACTAATACAGATTCAAAAACTATTAATTTTTGAGATAGAATAGTTGGTTGATGAAAGAGTTTATAATTTTTAATTTTTAACCGCGAGTGTGGTTCAGTGGTAGAACATAACCTTCCCAAGGTTGAGACGGGAGTTCGATTCTCCTCACTCGCTCCCCTACACCCAGAAAATTTAAGGTTAAAAATTTATTTTTAACCAGAGAATGATGTATACTCATTATATATAATAACTTAATTTGAATGTTGGATTTGCAAATAGTGTTAAACGCTCGAAAATTTCCTGGGTGTGGGGGCTAGCCTTCGTCTAAGCAAGCTCCAAGTTTCAAAATCAATGTTCAAGAAGAAAGAGAAAAGAGTAAAAAGAAAAGATAAAAAACAATAATAATCATTAATTCCAACTACAATCTTACCATCGCTTTACAATTGTTTTACCATTGCTTTACTACTGCTTTACCATTGTTTTGTTATTGTCTTTTGATGCCAGGGTAGCTGAGTTGGTCCAAGCAGCTGTTTCGTAAATAGCAGATCGTGAGTTCGAATCTCACCCCTGGCTCATGCGCTGAAGAAAATTTCAATGTTCAATATTCAATATCCAAAAATAAAATAATAAACAAAAATTAGAAAAAATCAAATAAAAATTTTAAATAAAATATTATGGAAAATGAAATTTATGATTTAATTATTTTAGGAAGTGGTCCGGCTGGAGTATCCGCAGCTATTTATGCGGAAAGATATAATTTAAAATCGATTATGATAGGTGAATTATTTGGTGGTACAGTAATGTATCCGCATAAAATAACTAATTTTCCGTCATATGCTGAAATTAGTGGTATAGATTTGATTAATAATTTTAGAAAACATATTGAATCAATGAACTATAAAGTCATTGAAGATCAAATTATAAAAGTGGAAAATTTGGATAACAATTTTAATGTTTATTTGCGAAAAGGTCAAAAAATTGTTGGTAAAAATATTTTAGTAGCCCTTGGCACTTTCCGTAGAAAATTAAATGCTAAAGGTGAAGATGCTTTTATTGGTAAAGGTGTTCATTATTGTGCTATTTGTGATGCGGTTTTTTATAAAGATAAAACTGCAATTGTGGTAGGTAGTGGCGACGGAGCCGCTATGGCGGTATTATTATTATCACCAATAGCCAAACAAGTTTATCAAATTATTAGAAAAGACGAGCTTAAAGTTGCTCCGGATACGCTTGAAAAATTAGAAAAATTAAACAATTATACACTTATCAAAAATAATGAAATTATCGAAATTGCTGGCGATAAATTTGTTAATAAAGTTTTTTTGAAAGAAGATTTTGGCAATAAGAAAGAAATTGAAATTGATGGTGTGTTTATTGAAATTGGTGGTGCACCCAATTCGGCTATTATTAATGATCTTAATATCAAAATTGATAATAATGGTTATATTAATGTTGATAATTGTATGAAAACTAATGTCCCGGGTGTTTGAGCCGCTGGCGATATTACTAATATTCATGGTGATTTCAAGCAAATTATTAATGCTTGTAGCCAAGGAGCAGTGGCAGCTCATGGAGTGTTTAAAGATATAAATGTAAATGCTAAAGCAAACTCAAATCTCAAATCTCAAAAGTCAAATCCATAAATCAAAGGTCAAAAATCCCCCTCCTTTAAAATCGCAATATTTTTGCAAAACAAAAATATTAATAAAAAGCGATTTTTAAAGAAGGGGACCAAACTCCCTCCTTTAAAACTCAAGCGTTTTTCAAACGCAAAGATTTAAAAGAGTTTTTAAAGAAGGAGGTAAAACAAATACAAATAACAATATTCTATTGTTTTGCTATTGCTTTACTACTGCTTTGCCATTGTCTTACTAATTACCATTTACTTTTTCTTTTACCATCGCTTTACAATTGTTTTACCATTGCTTTACTACTATCTTACTATTGTATTGTCAATTGAAATGTTTGAGTATTTATGGTATAATTTAGTAAAATCAATAAAGAAATATGTGAGATAAAATCGAGAAAAAAATCATAAAATCACACGAAAACACTAGACACTGATGTTAGTTTTTTAATTTGTTTAAATTTAAAATATGAAAAAAGATATAAAGTCCAAGGAGGATAAAAAATTAGAAATGAAGCGCCATTCTTTAGCGCATATTATGGCTTTAGCCATTAAAAGAATGTATAAAAATGTTAGTTTTGGTATCGGGCCAAGTAACGAAATTGGTTTCTATTATGACGTGCTAACTAAAAAAACTATCAATGACGATAGCTTGCTTGATATTGAAAAAGAGATTAAAAAAATTATAAGCGAAAAATTGCCTTTTGTTAAAAAAGAAATCAAAATTAGTGAGGCTATAAAGCTATTTAAAGAATTAAATCAAGAATTCAAAATAGAATTATTAAATGATTTGAAAGATTATGGCACAACCGATCAAAATGAAATTCTTTTGATAAAAGATAAAAAACAAAAACGAGGTGAAAAAGTTTCAATGGTCACTCTTTATATTTTAGGCAAAGTAAAAAAAGATATAAGTTTAAAAGAATTAATTAAGAATCAAGATATATTTATTGATTTATGCCGCGGGCCACATATAAAAAATACTGAAGAAATTAATTTAGAATCGTTTAAAATTTTTAAATTGGCTGGTGCTTATTTCCGTGGTAGTGAAAAAAATAAAATGTTAACTCGTGTTTATGGTTTGGCTTTTAACGATAAATTTGAAGTGGATGAATATTTAAAATTAATGGAAGAAGCTGAAAAAAGAGACCATCGTAAACTGGGCAAGGAGCTTGATTTATTTTCGGTGGATGATTATGTTGGAGCGGGTTTAGTTTTATGGCATCCTAAACTATCTTTGGTCCGTGAAGAAATTGAAATGTATTGAAGATTAGAACATAGAAAAAGAGGTTATAATTA
>JAKLIH010000013.1:16138-23387 GCA_022709715.1 Patescibacteria group bacterium
GCATCCTAAACTATCTTTGGTCCGTGAAGAAATTGAAATGTATTGAAGATTAGAACATAGAAAAAGAGGTTATAATTATGTTTATACGCCACATATTGGTTTAGATAATTTATGATTAACATCGGGCCATCTTGAAACCTTTAAAGAAAGTATGTTCCCGGGTATGGCAATGGAAACCAAAAACAAAAACGAAAAAACTACTTATTATGTGAAACCAATGAGCTGTCCATTTCATGTGAGAATTTATAAATCAAAATTACATAGTTATCAAGAATTGCCCATAAGATATTGTGAATTGGGAAGTTGCTATCGTTATGAAGATTCAGGCGTATTACATGGGATGTTGAGAGTCCGTGGTTTTACTCAGGATGATGCTCATATTATTTGTCGAGAAGATCAATTTGTTGCGGAAATTAATAATATTTTAGATTTTGCTTTGGATATTAATAAAGCCTTTGGTTTCGACAAACTAAATGTTTATTTATCATTGCGTGATCAAAAGAGTAAGACAAAATATATTGGCGAAAAGAAAATTTGAGATTTAGCTGAAAAAACTTTAGAATCAGTTTTAAAAGATAGAGATGTATTGTTTAAAAAAGATATAGGTGGGGCTAAATTTTATGGTCCGGCCATTGATTTAAAAGCAGTGGATGCTATGGGTCGAGAATGACAGGGTACGACCATTCAACTGGATATGAATTTACCTACTCGATTTGGCATGAAATATATTGGTAGCGATGGTAAAGAACATACACCAATTATGATTCATCGAACTTTATTGGGATCAATGGAAAGATTTGTCGGCACTTTAATTGAGCAATACGCTGGAGCTTTTCCATTGTGGCTAGCTCCAACTCAAGTAGTGATTATACCGATTAGTGAAAAAAATATTGAATATGCCAGAAATATTAAAAATACATTATTGAATAAAAACATTAGAGTAGAAATTAATGAAGATAACGATACGTTGGGAAAGAAAATTAGAGAGGCCGAACTTCAAAAGATTCCATACGTTATTGTTGTTGGTCAAAAGGAAGAAGAACACCAAATCATTTCCGTTCGAGAACGTAAATTAGGAGATATTGGTAATTTCTCGATAAATGATTTTGTGGCTCGTTTAGAAACAGAAATTAATAATAAAATTATAAAAGAATAATATTCAAAAACTTAAAAGTTTATAATATGAAATACGATCATCATAAAATAGAAAAAAAATGGCAAACATACTGATCAAAAAATAAGTATCAGTATTGAAGAATTGAAAATAACTCTAAAAAGCCGAAGAAATATATACTAGATATGTTTCCATATCCATCTGGATTTGGTCTTCATGTTGGCCACGTTGAGGGTTATACAGCCACCGATATTTTATCAAGATATTTTAGATTAAAAGGATTTAATGTTTTGCATCCAATGGGTTGAGATGCTTTTGGATTACCAGCTGAAGTGTATGCTTTAAAACATGGTATTCACCCTAAAGAGGCGGTTAAAAGAAATGTTAAATATTTTAGATCTCAATTAGAAATGATGGGTTTTTCCTATGATTGAAACCAGTTGATTGATACGACTGATCCTGAATATTATAAATGGACTCAATGAATATTTTTAAAATTTTATGAGAAAGGTTTGGCTTACGAATCAGAAATGCCAGTTAATTTTTGTCCTAATTGTCAAGCTGTGTTGGCGGATGAAGAGGTAAATAATGGTAAATGTTTTCGATGCGGAGAAATTACTGAGAGAAAAAAAGTAAAACAATGAATGTTAAAAATTACTGATTATGCTGAAAAATTATTGAATGGCTTGGAAAAATCGGGATTACCAGAAAAAATAAAAACGATGCAAAGAAATTGGATTGGTAAATCCGAAGGTTATGAATTTTCTTTTAAATTAGAAAATTTTAAGGAAGAATTAAAAGTTTTTACAACTCGACTTGATACTTTATTTGGTGTTACTTATGTAGTTATGTCACCTGAACATCCATTTTTAAAAACAATTGTTAGCAATGATTGCAAAAAGGATGTTGAAGAATACGTTAGAAAATCATCTCAAAAATCAGATTTAGAGAAACAATTAAGTGAGAAAGAAAAAACCGGTGTATTTACTGGTTGCTATGCTATTAATCCAGCTAATTTTGAAAGAGTGCCAGTGTGGGTATCGGATTATGTGGTAATGAGCTATGGGACTGGAGCGGTCATGGCTGTACCAGCTCATGATGAAAGAGATTTTGAATTTGCTAAAAAATTTAGTTTAGAAATAAAAACTGTTATTAAATCAAAAGAAAATAATTTGCCTTATTGTGATGAAGGAGCTTTAATTAATTCCGGACCATTTAACAATACCGAAAGTCAAATAGCCAGAGACAAGATAGCAATATTTATTGGTGCTCATAAAAAAATTAATTATAAATTACGAGATTGAGTTTTTTCTAGACAAAGATTTTGAGGCGAGCCAATTCCAATAATAAAATGTGAAAAATGTGGGAATGTGGCATTGAAAGAAAAAGATTTACCTTTAACCTTGCCCAATGTTAAATCCTATAAAAATACTAATGATGGTTTGTCACCCTTAGCTGGTATTAAATCGTGAGTTGATGTTAAGTGTCCTAAGTGTGGGTCAAAAGCTAAAAGAGAAACCAATACCATGCCTCAATGAGCTGGTTCGTGTTGATATTTTTTAAGATTTATTGATCCAAAAAATAAAAAATCTTTTGTTGATATAGGTAAAGAAAAGTATTGATTACCGGTAGACATTTATATGGGTGGAGCCGAACATGCCGTTACTCATTTAATTTATGCAAGATTTTGATATAAATTTTTGCATGATTTAGGCTTAGTAACCAATCAAGAGCCAT
Organism: Patescibacteria group bacterium; assembly: GCA_022709715.1. Classification (GTDB taxonomy): domain Bacteria; phylum Patescibacteriota; class Minisyncoccia; order UBA6257; family JAKLIH01; genus JAKLIH01. The sequence goes on from JAKLIH010000013.1 coordinate 18,990, forward strand.
TCGGTAAAACTATTAATCAAGGTCTGGTGCTTGGTGAAAATGGCGAAAAAATGTCTAAATCTTTTGGTAATGTTGTAAATCCTGACGATATTGTTAAAGAATATGGAGCGGATGTCTTAAGGTTGTACGAAATGTTTATGGGGGCGTTAGAAGACATGAAACCTTGAAGCACCGAAAATGTTATGGGGATTAAAAGATTTTTAGATAAAGTTTGAAATTTTTATGTTTTTAGTGAAACTCAAAATAAAAATATCAAAAGACAAGATATTGATAAGCAAAAAGAAAAAGAGGTTTTATATAACTTAGAAGTGTTAAGACATAAAACTATTAAAAAAGTAACAAGCGATATTGAAAATACTAAGTTTAACACCGCCATAAGTTCAATGATGGAATACATAAATGAGCTGATGGATGCTAATAACAAGGGCTATAAAATTTCTAAAGATCATTACAAAACTTTAGTCGTGATTTTGTCACCATTTGCTCCGCATATTTGTGAAGAAATTTGAAATCAATTTTTGAAAAATAAAAAATCTATTCAATTAGAACGCTGACCAGAATATAAAGAAAGCATGTTAGTTGAAAAAAATGTTTCCATGGTTGTTCAAATTAATGGTAAATTAAGAGATGTGATTGAAGTGACAAAAGATGCTACTCAAGACGAGGTAACAAAAATAGCTTTGAATTTACCAAAAATTCAGAATCATTTAGCCAATGGCACGCCAATTAAAAAAGTTATTTTTATCCCAAATAAAACTATTAATTTTGTTATTTAATAAAAAATTAAAAATATAAAATGAGCGCTTTAGATGATATAATTAAAGAGCGAATAACAAAAAAAGAAACATTAATCTCTCAAAATATTAATCCTTATCCAGAGTTAGTTGAAAAAATTGATGATATGGATAGCGTTTTAAATAATTTTGAAGAAAATCAAAACGTTAAAGTGGCTGGTCGCGTAATGTCGATTCGAGCTCATGGTGCTTTAATATTTTTTCATATTAAAAATGATAATGCTAAAATACAAATTCTTCTCAAAAAAGATAAACTGAATGATCGATTTGATTTATTTTTAAATACTATTGATATAGGTGACTTTGTATATGTGTTTGGTAATTGTTTTTTGACTAAGACCAATGAAAAGACAATAGAAGCTGATGGTTGAAAAATTATTTCAAAATCAATAAGACCCATACCCAATGAATTTTATGGATTAGAAGATATTGAAGAAAAATATCGAAAAAGATATTTAGATATTCTAATTAATCATGATACTAAAAAAGTTTTTGACTTACGTTGAAAGATTATTTATCAAATACGCGAATTTTTAAATAAAGAAAAGTTTGTTGAAGTGGAAACTCCCGTATTGCAAGCTGTTTATGGTGGAACCTTGGCAAAACCTTTTATGACTCATTTAAACGATCTAGACATGGATGTTTATTTGCGGATTGCTCCAGAAATGTTTTTGAAAAGAGTTTTAGTTTCGGGTTATCCAAAAATTTTTGAAATAGCCAGATGTTTTAGAAATGAAAGTATTGATCGCGAACATAATCCAGAGTTTACTTTGCTGGAATTATACCAAGCTTTTGCCAATAGGGAAGATTTAATGATTTTGATGGAAAATTTATTTAAAAAATTGGCAATAGAAAATAATATTGATAGCTTTAAAGACATTTCAGTTCCCTTTGAAAGAATCTCGATTATTGATTTTGTTAAAGAAAAAAGCGGATTAAATTATTTTGAAAATGATATTGACGAGTTTACAAAATATTTAAAAGATAACAAAATAGAAATCGAAAAAGGCATGTCAAAAGCCAAGATGTTTGACAATATATTTAAAAAGTTTAGATCGGAAATCAAAGGTCCAGCGTTTGTGGTTGACCATCCAATTGATTTATCCCCGTTAGCAAAAGCTAAAGATGATGACAAGAGATTGGCTTCGCGTTTTCAATTATTAGTTAATGGATTAGAACTATGTAATGGTTGATCCGAGCTAAATGATCCAGTTGAACAATCCAATCGATTTAAAGATCAAGAAGAACACAAAAAAGCTGGTGATAAAGAAGCCCATCCCTATGATAAAGATTTTATTGAAGCTTTAGAATATGGAATGCCCATGGCAGCTGGAATTGGCATTGGTATTGATAGACTTATAACGGTTTTAGCTGAAGCTCAAACTCTGCGAGATACGATTATTTTTCCGTTTATGAAAAATATAAACTAAAAATTGATGAAAAATTTTATTTTAACAATTTTTACAGTATCTTTAATAGGACTACTATTGTTTTTCTATCGCCAAAATCTTAAAACTAGTTGAGAATTAGCAGACGTTACAACTACGACAACTAAAGTAATTGACGATCGTTTAATGCTGGCTAAAGAGGGTATGAAAAAAATTAGTGAAGCTTGAGATGATTTGCAAGAAACATCCCAACTCTCTAATTTGGTAAAAAATAGTAAAAAAGAAATAACTTTAGAAGCTGAAAAAGATTTTTTTGTTTATAGTGATCCAAAATTTGGTTTTGAAATGAAACTGCCAAATAATATATTTACAAATAATTCTCAAGATAATTTAGCTTTTGGAGATGATGAAATATCAATTCTATCTTTTAGTGGTAAATATCAAACCAATTTAATCCATGCGGTGTTACTGATTGATAGTAGTAATCAATCTTGCGATAATAATAATAGCGAAAAAATAAATATTAATGACATTGATTTTTTATGTAGTAAACCAGTAATTGATAAAACTGCCTTTGAATATATCCAAAACTGTTATACGATTAAAAATAATTTATGTTTTGATATTGAATACGGTATATCAAATTTTAAAGAAAAAATTTTACCAATGGAACTAAATATAAAAGATGTAATATTAAAAAATATTAGTTTTATTGAATCTAATCAAAACACTAAACCATAAAACTATGGACTTAAAAGTAGGAATTGTAGGTATGCCCAATGTTGGCAAATCTACTCTATTTCAAACCTTAACTAAAAAACAAGTTGACATTGCTAATTATCCATTTTGCACAATTGAACCAAATATTGGAGTGGTATCGGTGCCGGATTATCGGCTTGAATATTTAACTGAATTTAGTCATTCTAAAAAGACAATTTCGGCTATTGTTGAATTTGTTGATATTGCTGGACTAGTAAAAGGGGCTAATGAAGGCGAGGGATTAGGAAACCAATTTTTATCGCATATCCGAGAAGTTAATGCGATTGTTTATGTTTTGCGAGCTTTTAAAAATGATAATATTATTAATGTTCAAGAGGATATTAACCCAATTGAATCAAAAAATATTTTAGATACTGAACTTTTATTAAAAGATTTAGATACTGTTTCCAAAAGATTGATTTCTTTAGAAAAAGAAGCCAAAGCGGGTGGAGCGGAACCCAAAAAAGAATTATTAGTGTTTGAAAAATTAAAAGATAACTTAAACAGAGGTATTCAAATTAGAGATATTGATTTTGATGATAAAGAAAAAATATTTTTAAAAAATTACGCTTTTTTGACTAATAAGCCATGTCTTTATTTATTAAATGGTGTGGACGAAGATGTTGATCAAAAAATCATTTCTTTTTTTGAAAGTAATAATTATCCGTATTTGATTATCGATGTGAAAACTGAATTTGAAGTAGCCAATATGTCTAAAGACGAACGGGCTACGCTTGGTCTTTCAATAGAAAGTGAACTTGATATATTGATACGTCGAAGTTATAAATTATTAGATTTGATAACTTTCTTTACTACTGGTGAAGATGAAACCAGGGCCTGAACTATTAAAAATGGAACGCTGTCCCCAGAAGCTGGCGGAGCCATTCATAGTGATTTCGAAAACAAATTTATTAAAGCCAATGTGATTGAATGAAAAAAATTGCTTGATTGTGGATCTTTTGAAAAGGCCAGAGCAGCCGGATTAATTCGAAGTGAAGGGAAGGAATACATGGTGAAAGACGGAGATGTAATTGAGTTTAAGCATGGACAATAGCAAATCAAATCTCAAAAGTCAAATGTCAAAAGTTAAAAGTCAAAAATAAAAGAGTAAAAATAAAAAACAATAGTAATACAATGGCAAAACAGTGGTAAAGCAATAGTAAGACGGTGGTAATAAAATACCAATAAAAAATTAAAAAGAAAAAATAAAAGAGTAAATAGTAATAAGTAATTGGTAAAGATATAATGTTCTAATAACCCAATAATCTAATATACTAAATAAAATTCCAAAATTCAATGACCAATATTCAACAAAATACAAAAAAATCATTTACTTTAGTAGAACTTATGATAGTTATAGCTATTCTAGCAATTCTTTCAGCTATTGTAATTTTTGCATTAAATCCAAGTGAATTATTCAAAAAGAGTAGGGATAGTAGAAGAATAACTGATATCCA
>JAKLIH010000014.1 GCA_022709715.1 Patescibacteria group bacterium
TTTGAGAAGTAAAATCACAAACATATCTATCCTCCGGTGTTGGTTGACCTGGATCAATTGGCTCTTCCGGTGGCACACCAGGATCATCAGGTGGATTAGGATCAGTCGGTGGAGTTATATCAATCGGAGGATTTGTATCTCCACCTTTACCACTACCTGATCCACCACCTATTGGAAAATTATAACAACATTTATCAATTGCATCTTGAATATTTTTTGAATTGTCCCGTGCCTTCTCTTGTTCTTCGTCAGAATATTTACTATTTGGATCTTTTGCCGCATCGTCGGCAGCCTTCTTATCTCTTCTTAATTCATCGCAAGGGTCTTTTTTAAGACCGTCATCTACTCTATAGCGCATACTATCATCTTTCAATGGATTATCCACTCCTTCTTGAGTAGCCGCTCAAGCTTCACCGGTTTTAAAAGCACCATCCTTTGGCAATATATCCGGAATTGTGCTTGGTGTTGTTATTGGCTTTGTGCCCGACCTCAATCCATCATCACCATACATACTAGTAATAGAAGTATATGGATACTTTTCCCCATTAGAGCCAGGCGTTCTTTCCTTATCCACGCCATCTTTCTCATCTGCATAATCACCAGCGCTCTTTTTTGCTTCATCGCAATCTTTCATTATTGATCAATTATCTTGTTGTCGTTTTCATCCATCTTCAAATACACCAATTATTCCAGATTTATTTTCTGAGACATTAAATAAATTGCTAACATAACCAATTGCTGATGATCAAGCATTAGCAATAGTCGATGCAATATTAGTAAAAATATTATCAGAAACACTCGCTGTTTGAGCATAAACAAAATTAAAACTCAAAAGAAATATGCACAAACCTATTGTGATTTTTTTCATATTTTTTTAATTAATTTTAATTATGTATATAATACAATTAAATTTAAAAAAAGTCAATTGAAAATGGCCAGCTCATTCTTCATAAGCCAGCCATCTCCTTCATTCCCAAAATTCAACTACAAGTTGAACATTTGGATATTTTAAATCGTTAGTTTGTAAATTAATGGGAATACACTTTTTATGTGGCAATCGCAACAATCGTAATGGAAAAGTCGATTTTTCATTTTTGATAGTTAACTCATATATCTGTTCCGGTTCTATATTTATCAATAATTCATCCATATATTGATTCTTTTCAACTTTAACTACCAATTTTTTATCGCCAACATTTCGTATTGGAATTATTATCTCTGGTTCTGAAGTTTGATAATAATCCTTCTTGATTTGAATTTGTGGTTGTGCAATTAAATCATTGATCGTATACCACGGCAATCCAAAACATGTAAGCCGCGTTGCGTTAAGAGCCTGCGAATAATCGTCTTTTTCTTTAATGGTTTTAAAATAATTAGTATAGCCTAGTAGAACACTTTCCGAAAAAGTTTTACCTTTAACAATATCTGTTAATATTGCATTCCACGCCGTACTGACTGACGATCCTTCGGGATTATCATCAACAAGATAACCTATCGGCGCCGGATCTGATTCTTCTCCAGTGGTAAAAGCTGGTGTAATAATCAATGGTGCCGATATTAGAGTATTTTTATTTCCAGTCGGCACACAATAAAAAGAAAAATTATTTTGAGCATTCATTTTTTGATAATCGCAAATTTCCATCAAAGTAATTTCTAATTCTGTAGCATCCTGATCCCTATTTTTATCTTCCCATAAAGCGGATGTAAAACATCGCAGATACGACCACGGATGTTGTTCTTCAGCTAATGGCTCATAAGTGCTAAACAACAAGAAAAAGTTTTTTTTATTTTCGTTATCAATAAAGTTTTCTCTATTTAGATACATATCCGGTTTTTTTCTTTCTTTTCTTGGTTGTTTGCTTTTGGGTAAAAGAATGCTTCTTGATTTATCATCATACAGTCTTAAAAAAGTCATATTAGGATTAATTTTTCCAAATTTATTTTTGAAAAAATCACCTGTATATGACAAATCAACCTGATAATTACCAACTCCACATTCAGTCTGATTGCGATTAAAACAAACAAAAGGTAACCCAAACAAAGCATTAATTTTATCGGCTCTTTTTTTCGGTTTAGAGTAAAAATCAATTTGATTATTTCTAATCCTCGATAAAATCAATTCTGGATATCTTTCAACAGTTCGTCCAAAATATTCAGCATTATCCTTTGAATGAGAAAAAATGTCTGTACTATGAGCATAATAATAATCGGTTATTACTTCTCCTTTATTAATCTCGCCATAAGGAATATCTTCGTGCAAAACAAAAAAATCATATTGATCTTTTATCTGCCACAAAAATTTTCTAATTGCAAATGCTTTTGATTGAACCTTTTTTTCCTTGAGCGAAACAATATCAATTTGAAAATCGAAATTTTCCTCTCTATCAATCAACCCAGCAAACAACTTTTTTTCTTCATCGGTATTAACCAAAATCAATGCTTTGGTTTTTTTATCTTCTGCTTTCAATTCGGTTTTCGAAAAACCAAGTAACAATGTCATCAGTGCTAACGATAAAACTAATATTTTCTTTATCATTTATTTTCCCCCTTTTTTCTTAAAAATTATATTTTACATATTTTACAAACAAATTTATTTAAATTTTTAAAGGGCTGGATCAACGCTTTAAAGCGCTAATAGCCCTTTAAAACATTGATTATTTTATTGATTATATTATACCACATTTTCGCATTTTGTCAAACACACCAAATCAATATTTACATCACTATTTTATTTTCTCAAACTAGCACAAACCAACACAAAATAACAAAAACACCACCAATCACATCACACCATAATCAATCATAGGACGGCCCCAGAGCCTGCCTGCCGGTAGGCAGGGCCGTCCGATTTTAATTCAATTAAAAATGCCTGGTTATTTAGATTATTTAACCTTTTTCTCTAGTTTTAATAATTCTTTTACTTGTAAAATAAACAGTTTAATTAAATTTCTATCGACTGGCTTTTTATTTATAATATATTCCAAAACTATTGGTAGCATTTTATAGCCAATATATCCCAAAACCAAATCACGATCAATATACTTCCCATGTTGTATTTTGTCTTTTATAATTCAATTTCCTTGTTTATCAAACATCGAAGTCATTAAATATAATCATTTATCAGTTTGATAATATTTCATTCTTAAATAATAAAAATCACAAAAAGTAACAACCAAGCTCTCTTCCACCAAAACAAAGGGTCTTTGATAAAAATCATTTAAAACTAAGCTCTTTTTTGATATATAATCAATTTTATTGTTACTTATTTCTTCTTTAAAAATATTTAAAAATTTTGATTGTCTAAATAATAAATGAAATATTTCATGAGATAACAATAAAGCCAGATCTTGAATATTATTTTTTTCAACATCAACCATTGAAAATTCGATATTAACATTGGCTTTTTCATTATTTCAGGCATGCCCCGCCAATCCCTCTTTAATAACAATTGGCAATACTGCCACTTTAATAAAGTTATTGGCTGTATTTTTAATTCCAAAAAAAGTATTTATCTCATCAAATAATTTTTGATAATATTTGCTTTCTAGCTGTTTCAAAAATTTTCTAACTTTTAAAACATCAATTCTTTTTCATAATTTATCGAATTTTGATTTGGTTATTTTAAAGGCTTGCTTTAAAACATCATATTCTTCTTTTGAATATTCTTGTTTTATAATTAATCAAATTTTTTGATCGGTATAATCGTTATAAAAAATATTTTGTAATCATTTGCCCTTATTCTTTTTGTATTTTTCCAATATATCGCCGACTTGATTAATAACTTGTTTTTCTTTTAAATTTAAATCTTCCAAAAATTCTTTTCATTCCTTTATTGTTTCTTTTCTAAATAAAGCATTATTTCAACCAGTCATCATTGAAATATAGAAAAAATGATTAGACGTTTTAGAAACAAAAAATTTTAATTTCATAGTTTTATTACAATTATAATAATATTATAGCATATTCCAAAATCAAAAACCACTCGCACATAATATTCATGCGAGTGGTTGGAAATGTGAAACTACTATCCCCCCGGATCACTATCACAGGAGCACGGAGCATCGCAATCGCAGGGGCAATAAGAATCGCAAGAACAATGAGAATCACAAGCGCAATCTCGGTAACAACTAACATCAGAACGGCAATCTGACCCGCAATTAGAATCGCAACTGCAATCTGGTCTGCAATTAGAAGCGCAGCCACTAGAAAACAAATTGCTAAACACCACTGATTTTTCTTTAAGTTCTTCTAGAGTCATATTGATTACCTCCTTTCTGTTTATAATTGGGACAATTTGTAATTTAACTTACTCAACAATCGTTTTTCAGTTAAATCACAAATATTTTTGCAAACTTCTGTCGGTAATGTTTTTTGCGAAAAACCATCACCAAACAAGAACAACTTCTGAGAGGGACAGCCACCCTTACAAGTAGATTTAGCAAAACAATTATTACATCCCACTATGTTATTAACATGTATTGCGCGAATGAATTCCATTTTTTCTCTGTCAATAATAATCTGTCCGAGATTATTTATATAGCCATATTGAAAAGGATTAATAACACGATCATTGTCAATTCTCGAACAAGCAACAATTTCTCCATCGGGTGTTACAAAAAAATTTGGCTGGTCAACTCCACAAAAGTTTTCATTATAAGAATTGGAAAATTGGCATAAAGTACTTTTAATATTGGCATTATTTGTACAGTAAAGTTTTTCCAATTTCTTAAAAAATAAATCAATGTTTGGATCTTTAATTTCTGGATCGGACAAACGACCACAAGGCGAAAGTGGTTCAAAAGCTATTTTACTTTTTGGAAATTCAGAAACGAAAAAATCAACTATATTCTCTAAGACATTAACACTCACACTGGAAACGGTTGCACGAATATTAAAATATTTCTGTTTTGAATAAAAATATTTAGCAATTTCATAGCATCTATCAAAACTATTATCTCTGTGTCTATCTTGAATTGTTTTAAAACCATCAATTGATATTTGAATATCTTTTATATTATTTATTAACCAGTCGGCTTGTTGTTTTGTAATACAGCCATTTGTAGATATGCTATTGCCAAACAAAATATTATATCGCTCTGTCATCTTTTTTGCATAATCATTGATTTCTTCTAAAAATTCCCAGTATTGTGTTGGCTCTCCACCAAAATAAGACATCCTTATGCTTTTTCTGCCGATTTTTATAGCATTTTGAATTAAAAAATCAACTATTTTTTTGCCAAGATTTATTGGCAAAAAGGAAAAATTGCCAGGACGAAAACTTCCATAACAATAGCAACACTGTAAATTGCATTTATTTGTTGTCAAAATAGTAACTCCAGTTGGATAAAAATCATTTTGTGCATTAATAATTTTTTGCGGAATAGGTTTTTCTGATTCAATAAAATCCGGCACCATGTCTCCCTCTTTAACAATTGAAACAAAATTTAAACTTGGCACAAAAATTAAAACATTCCCATCAGACAATATTCTTTTGAAAACTTTGTGTTCAAACATTTTTCCCTCCTTTGGAAAATTATTTCTCAAAAATTTGATATATTTAAATTTTTAAAGGGCTAGATCAACGCTTTAAAGCGCTACTAGCCCTTTAAAACGTTGATATTTAAGATACATATATTATATTACATTTTAAAATAATTGTAAAGTGCCAAGTTATCCACAAATATTATATACTCTATTCTCTTAACAAACCAACGAGCGATTCTATAAAGAATCGCTCGTTGGTTTGTCTTCTTTAAATTTATTTTAATTCTTTTAAATCTTTCAAAAAATTATAAAATGTTATTATATTTTTATTATATTTATTATTATTTTTTAAATATTTCCTCCAGTATGGTAAAATAATTTTTTCTGTTTTTCTTAAATAATCATGTCCAATTTTTATGTTTTTGTCTTTAAAATATTGTCCCTTTTTATTTAATGCAATTCTCAATTCGTTATCAGTTATAAGCTCTATTAAACAATGAATTAATTTCTTTTTCTTTAAGTTCAAACTATTAAAAATTGAGTGCAAATATTCATGAGCAATATAAACAATATTATAATGTGGTCACTCTTCTTTATGACCATATATTGCAATTTGATAATTAGAATAGCATCTGCCAGACGGTAAATCTGGATGAGTTAAATAAACAGTTAATTGTGGCATTACCATTTTTTTTCTAAAAATATCAGCCAAAAAATTATTAATAAAATCTATGTTATCTTCCCATTCTTTTTTTAATTTAGATTGAAATATTATAGTTTCTTGATATATTTTTTGGAATTCTTTTGTTTTAAATATATTCTCATAAATTTTTTTAATTAAAACAAAAGAGCGATCAATCTTATATTTTTTATCATAAAATAATAACGGCAATAGAAAACCTGGTTCTACATCATTTTCTAAGAAAATTTTTATAAATAAATCATCACTATATTTTTCTTTAATATTTTCCACCTTAACCATTAATCGTCTTATATCTTTATTCTCTGAATAATTGTGATGTTTTAATATACTTAATAATAAAAAATATTTATCTACATCAAATTTTACATTCATTTTGATATATTAATAATATAATAATATTATTATATCATAAAACATGCCAACAATCAATTAAGACTGTCGGCATGTAAAGTACCCTACACTTTAATCGGGGGTACAGCCCGGGCCACAAGGGTGACATCCTTCCGGACACGGAAGACATCCATCTATATCTTCATCGTCATCCGGATTGCATCCTTTGGCTTTTTTCGGGAACACTATTTCTATTATTGTCCAATCTAACACAATAAACACCTCCTTTCCTTAAAAATATCTTGAACACAAAGATTGAGATAAAAAGCTTTGATCTTTTCTATCTATTCTGCAATCAAAACAAACATATCTCAGCTCACATAAACTGCATTTGTCGACTTTATCCTTTGTCAAATTTCGCAATTTTTGAGATTCATCTTTTACAATAATATTGTACAAGCTATCATTCTCTAAATTACCCAGTGACTCCCTCAACATTACACACGGAAAAACGTTTCCGTCTTCATTAATACAAATATGATTTGAGAAACAATTATGTGCTAAATGAGAGCGCCAGAAAAAATCCTCTTTCAAACTTAGATTACCAAAACCACTATTAGAGTTAATTTTTGCACTCTTAGTTTCTGTATCAAATAATGCACATCCTCTTCCAGCATTTCGAACAATGTCAACCTTCACATTTGAAATCTCCATACTTTTAACAAATTTTAAAATATCACGCTTGTAAGGAAGGTTAATATCCATAAGAATAATACCAACTCTAATATTAATATTAGCTTGTTGTAATTTTCTTAAAGAATTTATAGTTTTATCAAAACTTCCCTGGACAGTTGTAACAGCATCATGAATTTTTGCATTATGGCCATAAATAGATGTGGCGATATTCAATTGATACTCTGTAATGATCCTTAAAAGATCGTCGTCTAATAAATTCAAGTTTGAATAGATCTCTCTGTAAGAAAATCCTAAGCTAGAAGAATATTTTATTAAATCAATTAATAATTGTTTCCTAAGCATAGGCTCTCCACCAGTAAATTGGATTTTATCACATCCTAAATCTCTAATTTGTTTTACAACATCAAAAAAATTAACTTTAAAATCATTTGCATGCGTTGTCAACGGACTACCACTACAAGAACAATGAATACACTCTAGATTACATCGACTTGTCAATTCACACCACGCAAAATCAATCAATTTTTTATTAATTTTTTCCTTGATTTTTAAAAATTCCCAGATGGATTCTTCATTTCTTATAAAATGATCTGACAAAAATCCTATCGATCTTTCTTGAAAATTCCTCAGGTGTTCCTCTAAATCTTGAGAAGAAATATTAAATATCCAAGCAATTTCTTGAGTCGATTGCCCTCTCGTCAACATAGTTAAAATATCGCCAATCTCTAAACTTACCTCATATAATTTCTTCTTATTAAAATCATGAATCATATACTTGTTTAAACCTCTCACAAGAAAAACATGCTCGTAAAATATAAAAAACATTTTTCCCTCCTTTGGAAAATTATTTCTCAAAAATTTGATATATTTAAATTTTTAAAGGGCTAGATCAACGCTTTAAAGCGCTGTTAACCCTTTAAAACATTGATATTTCATTGACTATATTATACCACGTTATTGCATTTTGTCAATTTAACCTAAAACATCACTTAATATTAGTCTTATTTGGTATAATCAACATTCTTTATACTTTTGTTTCAAAACCAAAAATTTGCTATAATACAGCTATAAAAATTAAAACCTCAAAATGACTAATCTACAACAAAAAAATGATTATTCTGAGTTTGAATATCAATGAGTAATTTTAATTTTATGTAATAATTTATTGCCAAGACAAGATATGCTAAATATTTTAAAACATTTTAATATGAGATTCTTTGGAGATGATTGAGAAAATAAAACTTCTTTAGAAGAAATAGGTAATGTAATTGTTTCGGATACCGATCGAGATGATTTATTTCCTTATTTACCTGAATATTTGCAAACACACTATCCGGCATTATTTTCTTACGAGGAAGTGAACAAAATTTATAATGCATTGTTAAACATCAATAACGAAATTGATATTACAAAAATATGGTTAGCCATAGCAGAAAACTCACCTTATAAAGATTATGTAAAGGATTTATTAAAAAATTTAGAAAATTCATATCAACAAGGAAAAATTAATGATTTTATGAGTTTTGAAGAAAAAACACACCCAGGCAGCACCTTTTGAAGTATGACTATAGAAATTATTTTATCTTTATATAAATTAGCAATGAAAAGTTATACAAAATAAGTATTTTTAAGTCGACCCAAAACGGCCATTAATGGCCGTTTTGGGTTTAATATTCTTAGTTTATTCTGGAAAATTAAAATTATATCTAATTTGATTAGCGACTTGATTTGTTTCGCTTGTAAAAGTCACAAAGTTTTTATCACTCATTCAGTAACCACAATAAGGTTGATATCTTACTCCATAGTTTAATGTCAAAACCATATCGGATAAACTATTCAAAATTCCATCTGGATTTGATTCACTTTTTACTAACTTTTGTAAATCTTCCAAAGTCAACCCATCGGCATTATATATATATTTATCTTTTAATAATGGATGCGATAAATATTTCACTAGCAACTCTTTATGACCAGTCGTTGTCAAACTGCCATCTCCAAGTGGAAACAATTGGCTATTATTGTTATTACTTTGACAACCGCTGTTATGAATTGTGCCAATTAGCATATCAACCGTTGAGTTTGGCACAGTATTAACCTCGACATCTCCCCTAAAATCTCAAGCGGTAACAAATTCATAAATATAATCGCTAATTTTTTCATTTATTTGAAATTTTCCAACTCTATCTACATCCAGTTCAAGATACATTTTTCCATTTTTTATGGTTCAATTGACGTTCGATATATATTCATCAATTCGTTTCGGCATTTCATAAATATCAGCGTCAACCACATCAGAAAACTCCGATTGCAATTCATATTCTTGGTTTATTGCTCTTACCACAAAATACACTTTTTCTGAACTAAACGGAATATGGCTAATATCAAAAGATTTTGACCATTTTTCACCATTCCAAACTATATTATAGCTATTACAATAACTACCGTTAAAATTATAATCTAAATCGCTTATACACACCATATAGTTTATGCCTTCTTCATCATTTATTTTATCTCACGTTAAATTATATTTATAATTATCGCTATCATATACAACTGATAAATTCTTTGGTGATTCGATTGTCTTGCCATTATCAATTGCAATAAATCTTTGAGTGGTATCATTAAAAATCAACTCGGTTAAATCTAAATATACGCTAGAATGTCCTTCTATTCCTTTATAAAAACCAATAGTTATATAGTCACCTTCTTTAAACCATTCTTTAATGTTTGTAATTTTTTGATATTCAGGACCAAGCACGCCAATTATTTCAAGCTTTACATGATTAGAGTTTAAATTATAATTATAAGCAATGGCATTGGGCGCTCCATAAAAATCGCCAACTCTTCCATCACCACAGATAAAACTATTATCCAAAGTGTTATCAGTATATGGCAATATTAATGATGAAGCAAAAGATGAGTTATTAGTTCCACCCTGACACAAATCATATTGTATAAGCAATACTTGATTGTCTTTGCCAGCGGCTTGTCAACCTAAGTAACCAATATTATTGCTGTCTCTTTCTCGACTCAATACACTATCTTTCCCATCACTAGAATTTAAATAAAAAACCATTGCCCTCCATTTATCATCATTTTCTTCTGAAACATTTCAAAATGGATATTGATCAATATCAAATTCGATAAAAGCTCTCTCATGTTTATTATTTAAATAATAAAAATTAAAATTCTTAATTTTAAAACCATCGCCAATATCGCTTAAATCATCAACTTCATCTTCACGAGGTTCTGTTAAACTTTGCGAATTTTGAGGATCGGGATTATTTCTAACTATAAAATCATTTAAATTATTATCAGAATCATAGCTGTTACCCGCCAATTTATCTATTCCACTTTCCATGGTATCTACTGTTGAGTTTTCATTAGCTTTACGCTCTCACGATTTATTATTATCTAAATTATTTAGACAATCGGTTTCACAATCGCCATCAACAATTCTTTCTTCCCCTCAACCAACCCTATCTATTTCTCTGCCAAAATTATCATATAATATTAAAGCTTGATTATTTACTAAACTATAGGATTCACTGTTAAAAGTAGTATCTGAACTGATCTGGCCTGTATATTTATCAACTTGTTTGTTAACAATCAAAAAATAACCATTTGCTGGTATCAATTTATTTATAAGAAATTCATCTGATACTAAATTATTTATATCACTAGTTTTTTGTTTTATACTTCAGCCCGTCAAGTCAATTTCTTCAGACAATGGATTATACAATTCTATAAATTCATCATCAGCGTTTTCCCCATCAATTTTTATTTCACTAAAAACTATTTTCTTTAATTCCCCCATTTCAACTGGAATGGTAGTCGTGGTAGTAGTTGGCAAAGTAGTTGAAGTTGTCGTCGTAGTGGTACTATCTGGCTGAGTGGTTGTAGTTGTAGTAGTAGTCGAAACACTAGTATTATAAATATCTAAAAAGGCACTATTTTCCGATTTCGGCGTTCCACAAATACCATTAATACAATTAGCACTCGATGTATATCAAGAAAAATCCGATCTTCTTTCCATCGTTCTTTTGTTATCACTATCACCAGCTGGTCACTTTGATCCTGATGATACCAAGTCTACTAATCCGCAATTATTATCAAATAATTTTATTTCTTCATTTTCATTACGTATGGCTCCAACATAAATCAAATCTTTTTTAACATGCAAAACTGTATTATCATCAGTTCTTTCTAGCAAATACATTTCTTGAGAATTTAGAATCACTCCATCCGGTATAATAATTTTTATCGATTGATTGCCATTAATAATTTCTCATCTCGAAATATTTACAGCTTCGCTTGAAATATTTTTTAATTCAATTCATTCATCACTAAAATTATTTAACGATCCCATTCAAGCAATCTCGTTTAAAATAACTTTTTTGTTTGAATTATCTAATGTTGATCCATTAGCAGTGTTATAGCATTTAGATGTCAAAACAGTTGAACCGCCACCGCCACTTGAAGTTGGTTTTTTAGTAGTCGTGGTAGTGGCCTTTTTGGTAGTAGTAGTTGTTTTTTTGGTAGTTGTTGTAGTTAATTTTTTAGTAGTAGTGGTAACATTTTTTTTCGTAGTTGTAGTATTATATTTAGTCGTTTGAGTTGAACTATTGGTTACAAATTTAGTAGTTGGTGTTTCAGTTGTAGTTGTTATAGTAGCTGCAGTAGTTGATGTATTTGGTGGTTGAATAATAATATCTTCAGGGTGTTTATCAAATAAACTTGCCATATAAACGCCTAGCTGTTTTACATCGCCAATTATATTTTCAAAAAATTTCATTCCATGCTTCTGCTCCATCATAATCAAAAATTCTTTGTCATTTTTTTTATTTTCCACATCCTTAAAAAACAAATCTATTAATCCCGCTCCCTCTAATACCGCCTTTTTTGACAATCTTGATCAGTAATCTTCAAACACAAGAGGGTCTTTCAATCCATATATATTTGATAAATCAGTTATTTTTCAATCACGCCCTATATACTTAGCCAATTTATAAACATTTTTTGTATCACTATCTCAACCAAGAACATAATATTTGTCAGTTCCAGAAGTTAAATCAACAGCTTTTTGCTGAAATATCTCTGGCTTTTTATACTCATAGCTCATGATTGTATCATCACTATAAAAATTATTATTAGTATATAATGCCACATTATAAAAATAGTCACCTATAGTATTTCTTTTACTAATTGAATGATTTTTTAATTTATTAAATAAATCTACAAAATCATTTTTTGATTTTTGTGAACTACGTATTTCATAACTGCTAACATCATCTCCTATAATATGAACATCGGCTCTCGTATGCGGTACCGAAGTTAGATCTTGCAGTAAATGCAAAACATGTCCTAAAGCATAAAATGCTTCTTTTTTATTACCCTTAATATATTCATATATTGCTCGGTTATAAGTTTGATTAGCCGTTGACTCCAAACAAGATTTTGCTTGAAATTGGATTGAAGTTAAAAAAATAGGGTCATATGATGCCTGTCGCAGCTGATCATTGACCCATACTTTAGACGTAACTTCAGGAATTAATCCTTCTATCCCACCGACTTTTCAAGTTCGATTATAAATTGGATCATAAAAATGATTGATGCTACGAATACCATCATCCTCATTCATACTACCTTTTTTTATTCAATATTTTTCTGATTGTAAAATTTTATTTTGCGTATTTAAATTATACATTTCCACCGTAATATCGGTAAAATTAGGATGTGTTGTTTGGCTATCATAAGCAAAACAAAAAGACCAAAAAAACATGAAAAGAATAATAACGCTCAGCGTTACATAAAACACTTTATTTCTAAACATATAAATTTAATTTTTAAATAATGTATTGTTAAAAACTAGATATTTTTCAAATATCAGATATTGGTTTTGATGCTGAAAACGATTCTGATGGCACAGAAAAATCAATTTGTGTCAAAAACATGTTATTTTCATCAAATAATTCCAAAGTATAAGCCATATTCCCTATAGCAGTTCATTTTGTATTTTTCTGAGTCAAATCCGACATCATAAGCTCTCATTTTTCTTGTTTTTCAATCTCATAAAGTGCCTGTTTATATCTATCTTGTTCGTCTAATACAAAATATTTGCTAGCTAATTCAATATCTTTATTCTTCAAAGCGTTTAGAAACATTTGATAAGTTTCTTCCGGAGTTTTACCGCCATATTTATCATTTTTATATTTTTGCTCTTGCTTAGCTATATTGTTTAAAAATATTTTAGTTTTAAATCGAGTTACCAAGCCGTTCCACACATATTTATTAAACAAAGTGCTAATTAACAATATTATGACAAAGCCAATAATAATAATTGGTAGTCATCTTTTCAATTTTTTATTCATAATTTATTTTTTGTTATTTTAAGACATAAAAAAAGAGGCCGACCTTCACTCTTTTATTTTTAAAATAAAAAATCGCAGCCAATAAGCCACGATTGTTACAAACTATGTACACAATTTATTATGCATTATTAAATTATCTAAAATGTTTGTTGATAACCTTATTGATTTTTTCATCTCTTTAAAAAATCTTAAATTATTAACTTTACAAACTAATATATTATAAATAATATTATTTCATTTGTCAATCATCATAAATACAAACAGGACGGCCCCAGGGGCCGTCCTGTTTCTCGAAAAAGCCCTATAAACACAGCGTTTTTCACCCATAGGACGGCCCCAGGGGCCGTCCTATGTTAAAAAAATGGCTTCAATACTACATTTTTGACAAAATCGGACGGCCCCAGGGGCCGTCCGATTTTGGAATTTTGTTTTCAAGGATATCTGCCTATTTGCAAACATTGAGACGACATATTTTCAAATATCAAAAAAGCCCATCTGCAAAAACAAATGGGCTACCTACATCTAGTAGGATTTTTTAGCATGATTTTTCAGCTTCATCAATCGCTTTTAAGAAGCTTTCTTCAACATCATGAAGATTTTCTGAATGCTTCCCGGGATTTTCAAGAAAAATCAATTTTCCATTTTCGTTTATCCCCAGTACGCCAATTGAATCAACATTAGAATCTTTAGAAAATTCCCTTAACGTTACCACAAACGTCTCAGGAACTGACTCAATAAAAAACAGACCAAATATTATTTTTTTGTTCCCAAAATCAAAAATAACCTCATACAAGAAAACATCTTTTTCAATACCGATTGGAATAGCTGGGATAGGTTGCGAACTAACAGCACCAGGATAATGGACCATCAAACTCTCTATTGCTTTATCTAACACTTCGTGTGTCATTTTTTCTCTCCTTATAAATTTTACTACTCACATTATAGCACAATAAACATATTATGTCAAAATAAAAAGGGCATCCTTAAAAAGGATGTCCAGTTTTTGCTCTATCAGTAATCTCTTTCATTATTCGCATTTCATTGAGCTCCAATGTCCCACGAGTTTTACCAATAACAATCCTACCAAATAAACATGGCAGCCCAATTCTCTTTCTATCTAAAAGCACAGAAAAAGTCCTAGGGCTGATCAAAATTACACTGTTTGCTTTTATTATCGGCTCTACTTGCACTCCATTTGGGCCACAGTTTTCATCAAATTGAAGATAAATATTGAAAATTTTATTTCCAATCTTCCAAGGGACGTAAAAGAAATCGCCAGATACTTTTCCCATTATTTTTAATATCCGGAAATCCTCCTCTGTTAAAAAGAGTGTTACTTTTTTCCCACTTGAATCACCCATATAACAATTTTCTATTTTTCCGATCATACCAAACCTCCTAATTTATTGAAAGAATCTAAAATCATTATAGCATATTTTTATTATAAAACAACCTATTCGAGTAGATAATCTTTTTCGTTTACATTTCAAAAATGTTTTTCAAACACATCCGCTTTATACTCTATCCAGTCATTCACAAATTTTTTTCATTGCTTCTTATTTTTGTCACTTAACATAAACTCTCTTTGTGTTAATGAAGGAAAATTCTTACCACCCAAATAATCCGCATAGCTTGACCACTTGTATTTTTCTATAAATTTTTTAGTTTTATTTAAATCTTTTATACCATTCTCTTTTCAATTCGGACAAATAATTGATATTGGATTGGTATGAATATAGGCAAATAAAACCGCTAATTGATCATCGTCGTTAACTCAAACTGATTTGAAACGACCTTGAAATAAATGACCAGTTCTATTGTATTTGGCATTAAAATAGGAGGCATAACCAGCCCCCAATTTTAACATAAACCTAGATATCCCATTTTCTTTTTTTTGTTCTAACATTAAATGTATATGATTTGACATCAAACAAAACGCATGGATAACCACTAAATTTTGTCTACAATATTTTTCTATCTTTTTGGTTAAATTTTTACAATGACGAATAGTAGAAACGCAATCTTTGCTATCATTAAAAACAAACATATTGTGTATCATTCGATAACGATCTTTATTGTCTAGAAATAAAGATTTACCATCTACCCCTTTTAATACAATGTGATAAAATTCACGATTACAAAAAATGCGTTTTTTGGTCGCCATAATATAATAAATTAATTTTTCAAAGATATTATAAATAAATTTTAAGAAAAAAACAAGGGGATGCCCGTCAAGGACACCCCCACACCAACATAGGTTATTTTCTGTATTGGCTATTTTCAACCAACAATTGAAGAACAGCTAAGTCATTTTCTTCATTTGGATCTTTTGGCAATTTAATCAATACAATTTTATTAGCACCATCACCATATTCTCCTGTTACTCTATTTTGTTCCAATAGAAGTTTAGCCGTTAAAGGATCGATAGAAATAATAACTCCATCACCAAAATCAACTCGAATCTTACTGGGCTGTAATTCTGAGTTTAATTTTAAGATGACTGGCACAATTTCTTCTTTAGATTGATGAGGATATTTTATTAATATACCAGACAATTCTGCTTTTTTAAAAAAAATTTCAGTTTCTTCATGTTTGTTTTCAAAAAATACCGTCAGTCGATTAAAAACTTTGCCCCGCTTTGGATTAACTACTGTTCCCATTTTAGCGATCATAACAACCTCCTAATATTGTTTTTCAAAAAGAACATTTCAATATTATAACATATTTTTGTTCTAAAAGCAAGATATAAAATTAATAAAAAATTCGGGTATGATAATCACATCCGAATTTTATAAAACTTCATTTCTTTTTAATCTTAGCTTTTAGGAGGTCAATCTCTCCATAAGTTCTTGGCCTACCCACTACTAAAACATTGCCTCGTGGATTTCTAATAATGGTTTCACCTTTTTTGTTCAACATGTAAGCTGACAAAGACCCTATACTCAACTCCATTTTCGGCCCCCTACAACAAATTCTTGATGATATAGAGTTGATATCTCTATCCAGGTTAATGGTGAATGACTGAGTTCTATGTTTATTATGAGGTAATATTTTTACCAAATTACCACTAAAGGTGCCATTTACCATAAATATCTCCAATTCGCCATTTTCAAAGAATACTGTAAGGCTCCTTTTTTTACTTTTTCCACTTATCTCTTCTTTGGCAATCATTTGATCCTCCCTCTTTAGATAAAATGTACATGCCATAAATTTATCATGTTTTTACTTAGAAATCAATATGTTTTAAAAATAAAAAAACGGAGACATTAATATACTTGACACTCCTAAGTCATAGATTGAAAAAGGTATTAAAAAATGATTAAATTTAGAAATATGTCAATATATGGTTTAAATAATTTTTTCTTATATCATCTAAAATCATATTAGCGATTTTAATAGATATCTCTCTTTCATTTAAATTAGAAGTATCAATGCTATAAAAATTAACACCGCTATCTTTCATTATTTTTTCAATATCTTTTAAAGCCAAATTGTATTCATTTATACGTCTTCTATTTAAAAAACTCCTTTTTTCTAAAGAAAGACTATTTTCATAATCTCTTTTTAAAACAACACTATCATCTGCATACGTAAAAACAACAAAATCAGTTTTTTCCTTTGCTACCTTTTGTACGTCTTCATTTAATTTTAAATATTTTGTTTTTTCTATTTTGCCATTTAAATATAATCTATTAATTCAAATTAAACGGTCAAACAACAATCTATCAGCTAAAATAATATCCGATTTATTTAATAAAATCCTATTCAAATTCTTCAAAATATTTTCATATATTTTAATATTAACAAACGTCGCATTCATTTTTATTCATTTTTTAAAAAAATACTTCTTGTAATTTTTAGTTTTAGTAAATTCTTCTAAAAAATTGATTTTAAAACCACCTTTTTCAAAAAAGTCCAATAAGTTATTTAATAATCTAGTTTTTCCTGTTCTTGGTGTCCCAGCCAATTCTATAACATAAGGCTTCGTATTTTTAATCAATTTTTTCAATTTTATTAATTCCTTACTCTTGTAATATAGTTTCAATAGTTCTACATAATATTCATCCTTTTCTATAGAATTAATTTCAACAAAATTATCCTCCTTTTCATTATAAAAAACAAAATTAATAAGATTTTTTAATCTCCAAAACATAGGAAAATTAGGGTCTTCATTAAAAATTAGACTTTGATAAACACTCTCATAATATCATTTTTGTTTTTCAATATCAGCATTAAAATTACTAAAATCAAAAACACTCTGGTTTTTACCAGCAACATTTAAGCAATCTTCTAAATTACTTATTTTATCAGCACAAATAATAGCTTTTTGAGATATACTCCCAGCTTTAATTTTATCTATAAAAGATTTTTTTCTTTCTTCTCAAGGTAGTGATCTATCATCTTCAGAAGCAAACATCACCAATAATACAATTTTTTTCCCAAAAATTTTTTCAACATCTTCTTTTGTATACCCTGTATCTTCTATGACATCATGCAAATAACCGGCTACAATTATATCTTTGCCAAAACCATATTCTTCTAAAATATTACCAACATCAATAGCATGTATAACATAAGGTTTATCAATTTCATTTTTTCTTTTTTGTCCTTTATGAGCTTTTATTGCAAAATTCAAAGCCTTTGTTGTAATATTCATAATTAATATATTAGCATTAAAAATATTGTAATATAAAAAAACAAAAAAATCAATCAGCTTTAATAAAAAAACGGAGACATTAATAAAATTAATGCCTCCGTTTTTAAATTCGAAATTTTTCAGTTACTCCAAATGGTTTAAGTCCTAGGTCTGAAATATAAATATTTCAGGTCAACCTTGGAAATAGTTTAATTCAATAAATGAATCAAACAAAAGTTCCTAAAAGAAATGTTTCACCTCCACCTTCCGGTAGCGGTACCTTGTTACGACTTATCCCCTGTCATTGATCCCAGCTTAGCCCCTTTGCAGAGTCTTCAGCTGTTACCAACTCCCTTGAATTGACGGGCGGTGAGTACAGAGCTCGGGAACAGATTCACCGTGGTATGGCTGACCCACGATTACTAGCGATTCCGACTTCATGAGGTCGAGTTTCAGACCTCAATCTGAACTGGGGTAACTTTTTTGGGATTAGCTCCGTCTTACGACTTGGCAACCCTTTGTAATTACCATTGTAGCATGAGTGTCGCCCAGGGTGTCAAAGGGCCATGCTGATCTATCGTCATCCTCTCCTTCCTTCTGTCAAAGACAGACAGTCTCCTATGACACTTGTAACATAGGACAAGGGTTGCGTTCGTTACCCCACTTAAGGGAACAACTCACGCCACGAACTGACGACGACCATGCAGCACCTGTGCTATTGTCCTTGCGGAGGGTCAATCTTTCGAATGACTTTCAATAACATTTCAAACCCTGGTAAGGTTCATCGCGTGCCGTCGAATTAAACCTCATGCTCCACCGCTTGTGCGAGCTCCGGTCTATTCTTTTGAGTTTTAGCCTTGCGGCCGTACTACCCAGGCGGATCATTTAACGCGTTAGCTTCGCCACTTAAAGGGTCGACACTTCAAGAAGCTAATGATCATCGTTTAGGGCGTGGACTACCAGGGTATCTAATCCTGTTTGCTCCCCACGCTTTCGTTCATGGATCGTCAATGAAGAAATAGTTAATTGCCTTCGCTTTTGGTGTTCTACACGATATCAACGAATTCCACCTCTACACCGTGTATTCCATTAACCCCTTCCTTATTCTAGTCTTGACGTTTCTAATGCACTTTTCTGGTTGAGCCAGAACCTTTAACATTAGACTATATTCGATTCTTTATAAGATAAAAAATCAAACTTTCTTGCGAAACAAAACCGACTATGAACACTTTACGCCCAGTAAATTCGAGTAACGCTTGTGGCCTACGTATTACCGCTGCTGCTGGCACGTAGTTAGCAGCCACTTATTCATTGGGTACCATCAATAACTTTTTCCCCAATAAAAGCAGTTTACGACCCGAAAGCCTTCATCCTGCACGCGGTGTCGCTGGTTCAGGCTTGCGCCCATTGACCAAGATTCTCGGCTACTGCCTCCCGTAGGAGTGGGACCCGTGTCTCAGTGTCCCTGTTGGGGGTCATGCTCTCACACCCCCTACCCGTCGTCGCCTTGGTGAGCTATTACCTCACCAACAAGCTGATAGGATCTAGGCTCTTCTCTCAGCGGCTTGCGCCTTTACCCTTGTTAGGGACCATTGAGTATTAGTCCATCTTTCGATGGATTATCCTCATCTCAGAGGTAGATACCAAGATATTACGAACCCGTTCGCCACTATCCTAAAAAATTTCTTGCGAAACTCTTTAGAACCGTTCGACTTGTATGCCTTATCCACACCGCCAGCGTTCACTCTGGACTAGGATCAAATCCTCATCCAAAAATAAATACTGCATATTTTTTAATAAAAATAATAAAACTTTTTAAAAGAATAAACCATTGGAGCAACTAAAAAATCTCGAAATTTTTAGTTGTCTAAATGATCGTTTTTTGCGAGTAAAAGAACACTTCCCATAATAGGAAGTAACTGAAGTACAATTTAACAAATTTTTAATCAATTGTCAATAGCCCAAATTAACACTTTTTCCACTTAAAACCTAGCCATTTTAGACTTTAAAAACACTATATTTCTGCTATTGACAAATTATACATTTTATGCTATAATACACAATAGTAAAAACTTTTATGGAGGTGTTAAATGTATTTCTTGATTAAATTTGTATTCAAACCCGATCAAAAGAAAGAAACAAAATCTCGTCAAAAAGGACCTTTACCGCACATTATTAGCAATCTAATAAATGAAAATATTGAACCACTAATTGGGCATACAGTGACTATCGAAGTACCAGGCATATTAGACGAGGATCCGCCAGAGCGTATCATTTGTATATATATTGGATTCGAAGTATACGGAAACAAAATCCAAGAACAAATACAAAATGTATGCGAAAGCAAAATGCAATTAATGTTTCCGAATGCAGAATATATAACCTATTCGACCAATAAACAATAGATTCTGCATTAAAACACGGCCCCCATCATGCAATTCGGCAAGATGAGGGTTTTTCATTTATTTTACAAATTATTATATAATTTAATCGGAACGGTACCTGGTACCGTTCTTGCTCATTTACATAACTAATAAACTATGGTATAATATAAACAGTAATAAAACCTGAGGAGGTTATTAAAAAATGAATAGATATAAAGTTAAAATTACAATTGAAGGATTGCGAGACAATTTTGAAACGGCTTTTTTCAAAAATATTATCAAAAAACTAATGGAAAATATCAGTCCCAATATCGCTTATAAAGACGTGATCATAGCCTTTCCAAAAAATCTTTACAGCTCTGGGCAAGGCCAAGAATTAACCTGCACCATACAAGGGCTTAAAGCTTTTGTTTTGGAAAAACATCGTGATCAAATTGAAAACCAATTTTACCAATCTCGCCAAACAGAAAAAGAAAATAACACTATTTATCAATACCAAAAAGGCATTCAAACAGAACTTCTCAAAACTCTAAAAGAATTCCTCCCGTATATTGAAACTGTCAATGTCATTTTTTTAAATGACATTCCCCTTGAAACAATCCGTATGCAAGACATTTAAATTGAGATCGCATAACTTTGCCTATCAAACGCAAACAGGACTCCCAAAAGGAGTCCTGTATTTTATTATCTCCTATTTTTAAACGACTCAATTAAAGTTTCGGTATCAGCAAACTCAACTTCGCTACCAATCGGCAGTCCAATACCTAATTGAGTAATTTTAACACCATATGGTGATAATTGTTTTTTAATTTCACTAGCCGTTAAATAGCCTTCGGATGTAAAATTTAAAGCCAAAATTATTTCTTCAATTGGATCTTTTTTTGCTATTGAAGTTTTAATTTTTTGAATCAAAGGTTTTAAATTTATAATATCGTCAATATCACTTTCGAAAGAGTTCATTAAGCCATTTAAAACATAATATATTCCTTTATATTTTCCCGTTTTTTCAATAGAAATCAAATCGGTATCTTTTTCCACTACACAAATAAATTTATTTTTTCTTTTTGGATCGCTACAGATTGAACATAATTTTTGATTTTTCATTTCCCTTTCAAAAATAAAATTACAACTTTCGCAAACACCAATTTGTTTAGAAATATCCCAAAAAAGTTTTGCAATTTCATCAAGAATTTTTGGATTATATCGAGCCAAAAAATACGAAAGACGTCTGGCTTGTCTTGGTCCAATATTCGGTAATTTACTCAATAAGCTTGTTAATTTTGTAATCAAAGAATTTTTATTTTCCATATATTTTTTATTTATAAGCCATAACCATCTTTTGTTTTGTTATATATTTCTGAAACTTCATCTGCGCTTAAAGCACGATTATATATACGGACATCATCAAGATAGCCAAATAAATTATATGTACCGCTACTATAGGCACCAATATATTTTGCTCTTGTATTATCAGGAAATAACATAGTATTAGAAGTAGTATTTGTATAAAATAAAACCCCGTCTCTATAAAATTTTATATTCTTATTATTGTAATCTGATACAATATCTACTAATAATCATCTGTTATCAAAATTAAGGAAAAAATCAGTAGCAAAAGGGTATAACCTGGATGTCCCAGTGGCATATCCAAAAGCCAAATTATTAGAATTTATATTTCTAATAAACTCGATAAAACCAACAGAAGTATTTTGATTAGCATCACTCAAAATAGCTTTATAGCTATTTTGACTCGTACAATTCACCCAAGCAGATATACTAAGTACTCCATTACTATTAGGTATAGAAAATGCATTTGTAACAACATAATCATCTGATCCATCAAAGTATAGATTTCTCTCATTGTAACTAGTAGTGGTTTGTGTTGCTCCATTTATAGTACCATTGTATCCATGTCCAGAATAATCATAGGCAGTATTTCCTGATGTTTCATCAAATTT
>JAKLIH010000015.1 GCA_022709715.1 Patescibacteria group bacterium
TTTTAAAGTCAACTCCTAGTTGATATCATCATCGCAAAATTCACCCTTCTACTAAAACTTTTATGGCCTTACGCATTTATGTTAATCAAGAATTTGAAAATCTAAAATCAGCCATTGCTCAAGCTACCGATATGGTTGGCATACATGGTCGAGTTGCTATCATTGCTTTTCACTCCTTAGAAGATAGAATCGTTAAAAATTATTTTAAAGAATTAATTAACACTAAAAAATTTAAATTTATAAATAAAAAAACTATTGTCCCTAAGTGGGCCGAAATAAAACAAAATAAACGAAGTCGATCAGCCAAGTTACGTATTATTGAAAAAATAATTTAATAATTATTAAACATTTAAACATGACCGTTAACAGCTATTATTATCAAAAACCAGTTCCCGCCAACATTTTTCCTAAAATTGTTCCTAATATAAATATCAAACGAGCTAAACGTTTTAGTCAAAATTATGTTAGCGAAGCCTTTAAAGATAACAAAAAAGGATTTGTTTTAAGTTTTTGAGTAGTGTCCATAGCTATGGGTTTGTGCATGATTGGAGCTTCGCTTTATTTTCAATCGGTTAATTCTGACATTGATTATCGTATTACTGAAGCTAAAGACAAATTAAAAGTATTAGAAATTGAAAATGCGGATTTAAAAACCAATTGAGTTGAAAATATCACTCCTGATTATGTCATTGACTGAGCTAAAAATAATGGTTTTGTCAAAAATAATAATGTTTCCTATTTTGACGCCGATCAATCACCAGTTTTATCACTCAATCATGCTAATTAACATACTTAGCTATTAATATGCGAAGATTTAAATCAATAAATTTAAATGGCGTCATTGACCGTAATCGTTTAAGATTTTTACAAATTGTATTTGTAATTGTTTTTATATCTTTAACAATTTTTTTGTTTAAACTCCAAGTTTTAAATGATGAAGGCGTATTAAATGCCGCTATCAACAATACCGACGATATCAATCACACCACTTCGGTTCAACGTGGTAATATTTATTTTACTGATAAAAGTGGGACACTAATACCCGTTGCTATTAATAAATCATATTCAACTATTGCCGTTGATCCCAAAACTTTACAACGCGATAATCAAGTAGTGCCAACAGCTAAGCTTTTATCACC
Source organism: Patescibacteria group bacterium (assembly GCA_022709715.1). Taxonomy (GTDB): domain Bacteria; phylum Patescibacteriota; class Minisyncoccia; order UBA6257; family JAKLIH01; genus JAKLIH01. The sequence goes on from JAKLIH010000015.1 coordinate 1,140, forward strand.
AATTTTAAATAGACCTGAAGCTGAGTTAATCAATATATTTCAAAAATCAAATTCTCAATACGAAGTATTATTAAAGAAAACTGAAGACGATAAATTGATTACAAAAATCAAAGAACTAAAATTACCCAATGAAAAGGGAAAACTCAAGCCCATTATGGGTATCAGTATAAGCGAAGAGTTTGAACGTTATTATCCATTTCAAGAACTTGGTTGCCATGTTATAGGTTTTATTGCTAAAAATAATTCTTCGGATAAAAAAATTGGTGTTTATGGTCTGGAAAAGTATTATAACGATTCACTTGATGGAACGGACGGTGTATTCCATGGGTTAAAAGACGCTGCCGGTCGTTTGATTAGATCATTACCATCCAATGAAAAAATGCCTATCAACGGTGATTCATTGATTACCACCATTGATAAAAATATCCAATATCAAGCCGAAACTGAAATTAAAAATTTAGTGGATAGTCGCCAGGCAGTTTCCGGATCAATATTGGTTATGGATCCAGTTTCGGGTAAAATGTTAGCTATTGCTGGTTATCCCAATTTTAATTTAAATGAATTTTTCAAAGTAAACGATTATTCAGTTTATCGTAATTTAGCCATTGAAGACCCAGTAGAAATGGGATCAGTTGTCAAAGTAATTACCATGACCGCTGGCATTGATAGTGATACTATTACTCCCAAAACAACTTATTATGACAGTGGGGCAGTTACTATTAATAATCGCACTATCAAAAATTTCCATAACGATAAATTCGGCACCGCCACTATGACCAAAGTTTTACAAAAATCTATCAATACTGGAGCCATTTTTGTAGAACAAAAAACTGGTCATAAAATTTTTTATGATTATTTAAAAAAATTCAAGTTCAATGACATAACGGGTATTGATTTACCCAATGAACAAAAAAGTGTTTTAAAAAATCTTGAAACCAAATATGTTCCCGATATTAATTTTGCCACTGCTAGTTATGGGCATGGTATTTCTATCACGCCTATTGCCATTTTGCGAAGTTATGCCGTCATTGCTAATGGTGGTTACTTAGTAAACCCTTATGTTGTAGAAACTACCAAAAGTCCCGATGGCACTTATGGATCAGTTAATAAACAAGATATTCTTTTAGAAAGTATTATCAAACCTAGCACAGCCAAAACTATCACCAATATGATGGTCCAAGTTGTTGAGGATGGTTATGGTTCTAGCGCAAAAGTAAAGGGTTATAGTATGGCTGGTAAAACTGGTACAGCTGATATTTCTTATGGTAAAGAATATACCAACGATACCATTCAATCCTTTGGTGGTTTTTTCCCGGCTAGTAATCCAAAAGTTGTTATGCTAGTTGTGCTTAACAAACCAGCCATCGGCATGACCGCTAGCACTAGTGTTACTTATGGTTTTCATGATATGGCAAAATTCATCATTGATTACTATAACATTCCGCCTGATGAACCATTAAATTAATTAAACATTTAATAATGAACTGAAAAGCTAAATTTCTAACAATTCTATCAACTTTCATTGCCAAGTTAATTATTTATAAATATCATCCCTTGGTTATTGCTATCACTGGCAATGTTGGCAAATCATCTACTAAAGAAGCAGTAGCTTTTGTTGTTTCTCAAAAATATTCTGTTCGAAAAAATGAATTAAATTATAATACTGAAATTGGTGCGGCTCTTACTATCATTGGTGTTGAACAAAGCGGTAGCTCAAGCATTTGAGTGTGATTAAATCATTTATGAACTGGGGTAAAACTTTTAATTCATCGTCAAAAAAATTATCCGCAAGCTTTAATTCTTGAGTATGGCGCTGATCGCCCTGGAGATATAAAAAAATTATGTCGTATTGCTAGACCGGACATTGCTATAGTTACCAATATTGGCAATATTCCTGTTCACATAGAATATTTTGAAGATATTGATAAAGTATATGACGAAAAATCAACTATTATCAAAATGTTAAAATCATCAGGCCATGCCATTTTAAATTATGATAATGAAAAAATTTATAATTTTCGAAAATTTACCAAAGCCAAAATTATTTCTTATGGTTTTGATAATGATGCCGATTTGCATGCTAGCAATTACAAAATTGAAACTGAAAGCGATTTGTTTGATTCATCCATGTATATGCGTTTTGAATATAAAAACTATTTTGCTCCATTTGAAATAAAACAAATTTTGGGCAAAGGTTTTGCTTATGCTTTTATGTGTGCTATTTCAACTGGTTTAGCCATCGATATGAATTTAATTGATTGTTTGCATGCCTTAGAAAATTATGAACTTTTACCTGGCCGATTAAATCTTGTTCCAGGCATTAAAAACAGTTATATCTTTAATGATTGTTACAACGCTTCGCCATTGGCCATTGAAAATTCTTTAAATTTAATGAGTGACTTTCAAAATAATCGCAAAGTATTTGTTTTTGGTGATATGCTAGAGCTTGGCAATTATTCTGAAAAAGCTCATCGCTTACTGGCGAAAAACATTATCAATAGCAACATAAAAATTTTTGTTGGCATTGGCCAAAGGACAAAATTTACCATTGAATCGCTTGAAAAATCTGGTTTTGATAAAAATTTTATATTTCATTTTGATAATGCTACTGAAGCTCGACTTAAAATTCAAGATTTAATTTACCCTGGTGATTTAATTTTAATCAAAGGTTCTCATAGCATGCACCTCGAAATCATATTAAAAGAAATTGCTTTTGACCCCGATAGTATAGTTTAATTTTTTCTTTTCCAACTAGAAGTTTCGTTTCCGCCTTAGCTCAAGAACCGCGCTTAATTGTGCGGTTTTTGAGTTATCTTGAAATTTTAGTAAAAATTATATATACTAATAAAAATATAAATATTTATTGTTATGTGGATGAAAAACCGTTTAAAAACTATCGAAAACGAAAATACTTCAGAAATTGAATTGTTAACCAACATTGAAAACCATATCTGTGATGCTTTATACGATCGCTCAACTGAAAAGTCTGGCGATCCCAAATATGAAGAATTGAAGCAACTAACTCACAATCGTTATTACCATTTATTTCAAACTCGTAAAAATGATCGCTCATTAGGATCTGGCATTTGTAAAGATGCCATTTTGATCAGAGATTCATTGATTGGTAAATTAGAAAAAGTTAATAAAAAATTTGACGATATAAAAACCAATCAAAAATTTATGCAGAGATTTGTATTAACTTGGCTTAAGAACAATGGTCAAGAAATGTGCGAGGAAGCTAAAAAGTTTTATACCAATGAACAAAGCAATTATCAAAAAATATCAGTTTTTATTACTCCAGAAATATTAAAAGACTTTCTGTTGATAAAAAGTAACGCTAAACCCAAAAATAAATTTCTATATAAGATTCGTGAAGAAATTAAACAAGCTATTAACGCTACCGATATCAGAGCTGTAGCTAGTTATTTAAGACTTACTTATAGTTCATTAAATGATTTTTATCAAAAACATATAAAAGATAGCGATTAATAAACGAATCAATTTTCAATATTTGACATAAAATGTCAAATATTTTATTATTTTTTATATATTTTTGGTTTGCGTATTTTAGTCTTTTTTGCTAACCTTTATTAGTAATAAACTTATTAAACTTCAACTTATGGAAAATAATTTTACTACTAAAAACTACACTTTAACCCCTAGCGAAACCAAAGTTTTAAACAAAAAAATTAGCTACATTAAAAATATATTAAAAAAGTCCAAAGGCAATCCATTTTTGAAAATTGAGATTGAAGAATTAGTAAAAGTTGATAATTTTGGTAATAGATATCGCTGTGAAGCCAATCTTTCTGTTTACGATAAATCAATTTATGTTAACAAGCTTCACTCTCAATTACGAAGTGCAATGGACGAATGTTTCTCAGATTTAAAAACTCAAATTATCAAAGATATCAAAAAATATAAAACCAATATTCATAAAAATGCTCTTAAAAATAAATATTCATTTCTTGATAAATTGCTTGGTCGTAAACATAAAACCAAAGACATTTACGAAGATATTGAGTAGACAATATTAAAAGATCTTCTTTCCCATAAAAATTAAATTTATAATTTTCAAACTAAGTTTATCAAATATCAATTAGTTGTTATTATAACTAAAAATACATCATGTCATTATTCAAAAAATTATTTAAATCTAGCTCCAGCCAAGTTTTGGCTGGCAATTATAAAACTATTATTCAAAAAATTAATGATTTAGAGCCAGAAATCAAAAAAATTTCTGATCAAGACATTAAAGATAAAACCAAAAATTTTAAAGACCAGCTTTCTAGTGGTGCAAAAACTATCAATGATATTTTACCGGAAGCTTTTGCTTTAGCTCGGGAAGCTAGTATTCGCACATTGAACCAACGTCATTTTGATGTTCAACTTTTAGGTGGTTTAGTATTATCTCAAAACAAAATTGCCGAAATGAAAACCGGAGAAGGCAAAACCTTAACCGCTGTACTGGTTAATTATTTAAATGCTTTACGATCTGAAGGTGTCCATGTAGTCACAGTTAATGATTATTTAGCCAAACGTGATACAGTTTGAATGGGGCAAATTTATTTTGCTCTAGGTCTTTCTATTGGTTGTATTACTCAAGAAGGGGCTTTTATTTATGATCCAACTTATACAAAAGACATAATTAACAAAGACGCCGGCCATATTGACACCGAACGCGACACAACCGCCAGTTTTAAGGTCTTTAGCGAGTTCTTACGCCCTTGTGAGCGTCAAAATGCCTATTTATGCGACATTACCTATGGCACAAGCTCTGAGTTCGGTTTTGACTATTTACGTGACAATTTAGCTCAAAATGCCAAAGATATGGTTCAGCATGGTCATCATTATGCAACCATTGATGAAATCGATAGTATTTTAATTGATGAAGCTAGAACCCCATTAATTATTTCTCAACCCGACATGGAATCGTCTTCGTTGTATAAACAATTTGCTCAAATTGCACCACGTTTAACTATTGATGAAGATTTTAGTATCGATTATAAAAACCGCGCTATTAGTTTATTAGAACCAGGATTAGACAAATTAGAAAAAATAATTGGTTTTAATATTTATGACCAACAAGGTATTCATTTTGTGCATCATTTGGAAGAAGCTTTAAAAGCTCAATTTTTATTTCAACGCGACAAAGATTATATTGTTAGAGATGGCAAAGTAATTATTGTGGACGAATTTACTGGTCGCATCATGCCCGATCGTCGTTATTCCGGTGGACTCCATCAAGCCCTTGAAGCCAAAGAAGGAGTTTATGTTAATCCTGAAAGTAAAACCGTTGCAACCGTTACCATTCAAAACTATTTTAGAATGTATGAACATTTATGTGGTATGACGGGTACCGCTACCACATCCGCCGAAGAGTTTATGTCAGTTTATAAATTAGAAGTTGTTTCAATTCCTACCAACAAACCAAATATTCGCAAAGATTTAGCTGATAAAATTTATCGCACTGAAAATGGAAAATATCAAGCCATTATCAATGAGATAAAAGAAAGAAATAAAAATGGTCAGCCAGTTTTAGTTGGCACTCGCAGTGTTGAAATTAACGAAAAAATTTCTAGATTATTATCAATTGAAGGTGTGGCTCACAATGTTTTAAACGCTAAACAACATGAACGGGAAGGAGAAATCATTGCTCAAGCTGGTAAACTTGGTGCCGTGACAGTAGCCACCAATATGGCGGGGCGTGGTGTTGATATTATTTTAGGCGGTAACCCAAGTATCGAAGAAGAAAAAAATAAAATATTAGATCTAGGTGGATTATTTGTTTTGGGCACAGAACGGCATGAAGCTCGACGCATTGATAATCAGCTTCGTGGCCGCACTGGTCGTCAAGGTGATCAAGGCACTACTCAATTTTTTATTTCGCTTGAAGATGAATTAGTAAAAATTTTTGCCCCCAAGAGTATCAGCACTATTATGGAAAAATTTGGTTTTAAAGAAGACGAGGCCATTTCTCATCCCATGATTACCAAATCCATTGAGAGCGCTCAAAATAAAATTGAAGGCATCAATTTAGATATTCGTAAACATGTTCTTGAATATGATGATGTTTTAAATCAACAACGTAAAGCCGTTTATGGTAAAAGGCAAGTTTTAGTTACCGAAAATGACGATTTAAAAATTAAAGATTTAATTTTTGGTATTTTAGCCGATAAACTTCACGATGATTTAAAATTGTTGGATTTAAAAATCGAACCAGTTTTAACTTATCTTAAAAATTTTGATATCAATATTGACGAATCAATCATTAAATCCAATTTGCAAAATAGCGATAAGCTATTTAATGTAATTTTCGAGCATATCAAACAAATTTATTCACAAAAAGAAAAAGATATTGCCAATTTTAATCAAATCGCCCAATCCGTAGCTTTAAATATTTTAGATAGTTTATGAATGGTTCATCTTGAAAAAATGGAACAATTACGCGATAGTGTATCGCTTAAGGCCTATTCAAATATTGAACCATTAGTTGCTTACAAAAAAGATTCTTTTGTTTTCTATAAAGATTTATGAACTAATCTTGGCAATTATTTACTCGATTTTATCATTAAATTTAATGAACAAAATATTCAAACTCAAAAACCAACTAACAATGTTGTTATAACTGGCAGTAAAGAAAAAATTGGTCGTAACGATCCATGCCCTTGTGGGTCAAAACATCCAGATGGACGTCCAATGAAATACAAACACTGTTGTGGTAAGGGTAAAAGTTAAGAAACAAGCTTTAGAAAAGCGCAGTCATTACACCCAGAATATTTTTCCAAAAATTTTATTTTTGAGCTAAATTTTGCAAGGTAAATAATATTATTAAAAATCAATAATTGGTCGAGAAAAAGAATATTATATTAATGTCCTACAACCCAAAATTAAGTATTCTGGGTGTGGGGATATAAACATTGTTGTGGAAAATAAAAAAACCCGATTCTAAAGAAAATCTAAAGAATCGGGTTGGGCAATATTATTGCCTGAATCTAGAACTCAATTTTATAATCGACGAAATAGAAATGATGAGTATAGGAATCTATAAATAAAAGACTCCATACTTGAGATACAACACTGTTGCGGTATGTGGTGTTGTAAAATAATTCCACCATCTCCAACCAACGATAGCATCCTTAATCCACGGGTTTATCCATAGATCAAGATACACACTACCAACAGTTGCAATTGCTACAATTATAACCGTTGAAATCAAGAACAAAATAAAAACAAGAACTCTTTTCATGCTATTCTCCCATAATATTCTAATCTAGAACTATCATAATTATAACATACTTATGCCTTTATGTCAAATATTTTATAAAATAATTTTGTATTAAAATAATAAAAATTATAAAAAATTAAAAAAACAATATGAAATATAACAAATTAGTGAGAGATAAAATTCCGGAGTATATTATTAAAAAAGGTGGAATACCTATCACTCACATTGCTAACAATGATGAGTATTGAGAAAAATTGAAAGAAAAACTTTTTGAAGAAGCCAATGAATTTATTAACGGTGAAGAGATTGAAGAAATGGCTGATGTTTTAGAAGTTATCAATGCCATGTGTGAATATAAAAATTTTAATGTTCAAGAAATAAACGATATTAGAAATAGAAAAAATGAAGAGCGAGGTGCTTTTAAGAAAAAAATTATCTTAGAAGAATCATAAAATTTTAAAATATAATATTAAATACCATGATTAATATTTTTAATTTTTTTAATCCAATTGATTATACTGTAATAAATAAACTTAAAGAATTTGATAGAGCTGATAAATTAGAAGAATATTTAGATTTTATTAATAATATTTTTAAAACATTGAAGGTTATTGATAATAATGATCCTTTATTATCTTTAAGAGAATATTTGAATAAAAATATTCAAATTAAATTATGTAATTTAAAAATAGATAATATTGATGATGAATCTCGTCTTTTTTTACGCAAGACTGTTATAGATAAGTTAAATAGAGCTCAAAAATTATTACCCAAAGGATATCATTTAGCTATCAGAGATGCTTTTAGATTCGAAAATTTAGTTTGAGATCTTTACAATCTTTATTGCAAAAATTTAAAATTAGTAAGGCCAGATTTAAATGATAAAGAAATAGATATCGAAGTACGTAATAAAATTGCAATGCCTGACGACTTGGTACCGCCAGGGCATATGACTGGTGGTGCGGTTGATGTTGTTTTGGGTGACGATAATGGTGATTTTATCCCCACTAGAATTGTTGGAACCGATTTCATTAATGACCCCAATCATCAATATACATTTTGTAATAATCTACCAAAAGAAATGTATAAAAATAGAATGATTTTATATAATGCTATGACAAAAGTAGGATTTAGTAATTTTTTTAGGGAATATTGGCATTATTCATATGGGGATGGATATTGAGCTATGAAAAGGAAAAAGAAAATTTCAATTTATGGAATCCCGAAAAATATTTAATTGCAATTTTAAATTTAATACTATGGACAAAAATTTAAAATTATCTGATTATAATAGTATATGAACAAAATTTTGTTTTTTAGACGAAAGTGGTAGTTTAAGTAATCCTACAGACGTTTTATTTACCATTGGGATTATTAAATGTGCACAACCATATTATTTACAAAGTAATATTATTTATGAAAGAAGCAAAAGAAAATTCTATGATGAAATGAAATTTAATAAATTGTCAAAGAATAATATTGAATTTGCACAGTATATGTTAGATTGTTTATTTAAAACACGTAGCCTTCATTTTTGTTCTTATACGGTTGATAAAAAGGGAAGTTATTTTGCTCAAAATTTTGGCAATAATATCTGGCAAGCTTATGAAGATATTACAATAAAATTAATTACTAAAGCAGCTTTACCCGAAAATGAAATATTAATTTTAGTTGCAGATTATATTACGACTCCAAAAAATATCAAATTCGAGATTAATATTAAAAGAAAAATCAATGAGGGTGTAGGCAGACTAGCTATGGCGGGAGTATGCCGTTTTGATTCAAAATCTAATGATCTACTGCAATTAACAGATTTAATAATAGGGGCGATTAATTACGACCTGAAATTAAGTTTGGGCATTATTCAAAATGGAGATAAATACAAAAAAAGATTTCTCGCGTATTTCAAAAAGAACCTTGGAGCTGACAGCCAAAGTCTAATAGAAGGATTCAGAAACTACATATTTAACATATTTGTTGATAAAGACATTAAAAAAGAGATGCTAAAACATTAGAAAATGAAAAAGAGCCATCGTCCTAACGGTCGACGCTCTCTCTCGATATTTGACTACATTATAGCAAATCTTAATTCAAAAGTCAAGTGTTGTTATATAATTAATAAAATTTTAAATTGAATACTATGTTACATAATCATGAAGAAATCGAAGCCAAATTTTTAAATATTAATATCAATGATATTGAACAAAAACTTAAAGAAACTGGTGCTACAAAAGTTGGAGAATATTTTCAGAAATGAACAACTTTTGATTATCCAGATTGAAGGCTTGATAAAGAAGGCGCTTGAATTCGTTTAAGAGACGAAGGCAATGGCGAAATTAGTCTATCATTCAAAAAGAGATTGGGTATGATTAGTAGAGAAGGCAATACTAACGATCAAGGTATGCAGGAAATAGAGATTAAAGTTAATGATTTTGAAAAAACTAGTTTAATTTTTAAAGCTATGGGATTTGCTGTTAAACATTATGCTGAAAAGAAAAGAATCAGATGAGCAAAACAAGATGTTGAATTTGATATCGATATTTATCCTGAGCTTGAACCCTACATTGAAATCGAAACAACATCTTGAGAAAAAATTGAATCCGAAGCTAAATTAATAGGTTTAAATTATGAAGATAAAAAAATATTTTCTGCAAATCAAGTTTATGCCATGAAAGGTATTGATGTAGGCAAATTATTAAAGATCAGCTTTACCGATGGTTTAGTTGAAAGAAAGGATTAATATATTATAAAAACTATATATGAAGTTTGTAATTGTTGATGGACAAGATCAAATTATTGGCTATAAAGAAAGAGAGGATATAAATTCAGAAGATATTTATAGAGTTTCAGCTTTATGAATTACCAATACTAATAAAGACATTCTTTTAGCGCAAAGATCATTAAACAAAATTAATGATCCTGGCAAATGAGGGCCAGCAGTAGCTGGTACAAACGAAAAAGGTGAAAGCTATATCCTTAATATTTTGAAAGAAGCAAAAGAAGAAATTGGCATTAAAATCGTTAACCCTGAATTAAGCATTAAAGAAAAAGTAGTAGGGGAGCATAATCATTTTACACAATGATTCAAATTAGTTTTAGATATACCCTTAGAATCATTAACAATTAATTATGACGAGATTAATAAAGTTAAATGATTTTCTCCAGAAGAACTACAAAGAAAAATAAAAAAGAACCCTAATATATTCTTAAAAAATTTTGAACGATACTTTAAATTATTTTCTTAAATTTAAAATATGCCATCCAAAACTGTAAAAAAAGAAGAATGTGTCTGAATTGGCATAGGCATTGATATATTAAAAAAATCAGAATTATATTATGATATTATTGAAACCAATAAAATATTAGTAAAAAAATATGGATCAAAAACAGATCTCAATAAAAATTGTCCGCATTTGAATCTTTATGATCTAAGTATTCCTAAAGAAAATTTGAAATATATCATTTTAAAAATTAAAGAAATCTTAGTTGACCAAAAACCTTTTATTATTAAAACAAAAAAAGTAAATTATTTTTCATTTGGAATAATTTTTTTAGAAATAGAGCCAAACCAAGAATTAAAAACATTACATAAAAAAATAGTTAAAGAAGTATCAAAATTAAAAGGAACATGCATTGATAATGATTATTTAGCTCCGCATAGAACATATACTAAAAAGCAAAAAGAATTATTACTTAAATATGGAAATCCATTTGTATTAGACCAATTTCAACCTCACATCACAATTGGTTTTGTAAATAATCAAAAAGATACATTAGCCAACATTTGTAAAGAATTGAATACTTATATAAAATCAAATAAATTTCAAGTAGATTGTATTCAAATTGTATCCGGTGAAAAACATAAAAAAGTAAATTTAAATTTTTAAAATAAAAATATGTCAAAAGAAATTTATAATAATAAAATGCTTTTGTATAAATTAATGACCAAGTTTGGGTTTAGCAATTTTTTCCAGGAATATTGGCATTATTCTTATGGCGATGCCCATTGAGCTTTAAAACGAAAAAATAAAGTTTCCTTTTATGGAATCCCTAAAATTAATTAAAAATTAAAATATAATTATGAAGGCATTAAAAATTAGTTTAGACAATGCTAAACAAAATAAATTATTTTATTTTGTTGCCAATGTAATTATTTATCGTGACAGTGACAAAAGATGTTTGATTTTAAAACGTAGCAGTACTGAAAAAGTTCATCCCGATAAATATTGTGTACCGGGAGGCAAATTAGAATGAGATGATTTAGATATTGACCATCCCACACGCATGAACGGTGATGTTTTTGATTTTGAAAACAAAGTAGAAGAATTGTTAAAACGTGAAGCAAAAGAAGAATCAAATATTAATATTGAAAAGGAACTAATATATATAAATAGTGTAGCTTTTGTTCGTCCTGATGAAATTCCCGTTATATTATTAAAATTCGCCGCTAAATATAAATCAGGAGAAGTAGAATTAGAAAATGGATCTTTTACTGATTATGCCTGAGTGAACGAAGAAGAAGTTAAAAATTTTGACTGTATTAAAGGTATACCAGAAGAAATTGGTCAAACAATTGATATTTATCAAAAATTAGAAAATTCAATTAATTAATTTAAATATAAATTATGGCAGAAATTCACAAAAAAATTCAGCCCCAATATTTTGAAGCAATTTTAAGCGGTAAAAAGAACTATGAGCTTCGCTTAAATGATTTTGAAATTAAAGAAGGTGATGTTATGGTTTTAGAAGAGTATGATGCAGAAACTAAAAATTATACTGGCAGAAAAATTGAAAAACAAGTAACATGAGTCGGAAAATTTAAAATGGATCAATTATTTTGATCCGAAGAACAGATCAAAGAAAAGGGCATGCAAATTATATCTTTAAAATAAAAATATGTCACGACCACCATTTATACCCAAACCCGGACAAATTGACTATACCAATATTCGTTATTGTCCAACCATTAATTCCATCATCAAATACAATGATGAGTTTTTATTGCTTAAACGCAGTTCCGATGCTAATTTTTATCCTGATTATTGAAACGGTTTATCCGGTTTTTTAGATGATCATAAAGATATTGAAGATAAAGTTAAAGAAGAACTATGAGAAGAACTGGGGATAACCGAAGATAAAATTATTTCTATAAAAGTTTTTAATCCTTTTCGTCGCGATGACAAATCTTATGATAAAACTTGGATTGTTTTTCCAGTTTTTATAGAATTAAACACAAACGAATTTAAACTTGATTTTGAACACTCGGAACTTAAATGATTTAAAATTAGTGATAGATTAGATATAGTTAATAATTATAAAATAATCCCAGAGATAAAAGATATATTAAATATTGTATTTTAATTAAAAATTTAGTATACTATCAATAACATACTAATCAATAAAATGCTATGGACATTATCCAGCAAGAAATTAAAAAAAATAGTTTGTTTTTGGCGGAACATAACGTTACCACCAAGATTATTCTTGGTGATTGTTCAAATGTTTTAAAAACAATAAAAGACAATAGCATAGATTTAATTGTTACTTCACCGCCATATTCTGATCAAAGAAAAAATACATATGGTGGCATCAAAGCAGATCAATATGTCGAATGATTCTTGCCTATTTCAGCAGAATTATTTAGAGTTCTGAAACCATCAGGGACATTTATTCTCAACATCAAAGAAAAAGTTAAAGATGGAGAACGCCATACATATGTTTTAGAGCTAATTCAAGCCATGCGTAAACAAGGCTGATTGTGAACCGAAGAATTTATTTGATATAAAAAAAATTGTTATCCCGGTAAGTGGCCAAATCGTTTTAGAGACGCTTGAGAAAGGTTGCTTCAATTCAATAAAAACAAGCATTTTTATATGAACCAAGAAGCAGTTATGGTGGCTACAGGAGATTGAGCCAAAACGCGATTAAAACATTTAAGTAACAAAGATCTCATAAGAGATAATTCGAAAGTAAATAGCGGTTTTGGAAAAAATATATCCAATTGATTGAAAAGAGATATGGTGTATCCCACCAATGTTTTAAATATTGCGACCGAAACTTCAAACAAACAACATAGTGCGGCGTTTCCCAAAGAATTGCCAAATTGATTTATAAAATTATTTACGAAAACAGGAGATACAGTTTTGGATCCATTTTTGGGTTCTGGAACAACAGTTGCGGCATCATTAGAATTAGACAGAAATTCAATAGGAATTGAAATTAAAAAAGAATATTATGACTTATCGATTGATAACGTAAAAAAATTTATAAACAAATAATTATGGAAAAATTAAATTATAAAAAAATAAATGAATATATCGCCGATAATGTTATAAATTTATTTTATATAAAAAGATTAGAAAAACTTAAATCAGCAAAATTATTAACAATTATAAAAAGAAAAAATCCATATTTATTTAAAGCCAAAAATATAGAAACAGCAGGAGATTTAGCAGAAAACATATTAAACGCTTTTTTGTCTTCCCAAGAAGAAACTATTTTTGGTAATTTAATGGAACAACTAGCAATTTTTATTTGCAATATGAAATTTAGCGGTAAAAAAGCTGAACAGGGTAAGTATTCAAGTGTTGATTTAATATTTGAAAGAGAAAATAAAATTTATATAGTGGGAATTAAATCTGGCACTAATTGAGTAAACAAAGATCAGCTAGATATTATGAGAAAAAATTTTAAAAAAATTTCTGCAACATTCAAACCAAAACGCAAAAACAAAGAGATAATTTTTGTGAATGGTTGTATGTATGGCAAAGACAACAACCCTTTTAAAATATCAAAAAACATAGAACATCAAAATTATTATAAAATATGTGGTCAGTCTTTTTGAGAATTAATATCTGGTGATAATCAATTATATAAAAAAATAATACATCCATTGGATAAAGAGGCAAAGAAAAAAAGTGCTAATTTCAAGAAATTATATAATAACAAAATAAATGAAATGACAAAAGATATTTTGGATAATTTTTGCACGCATAATTCATTAAATTGAGACGCATTGTTAGATTATACATCCAAAAGTTAATATCTTATAATGAAATACAAATACAATACACCAATACATTAAATAAAATTCCAAAATTCAATGATCAATATCCAACAAAATACAAAAAAGAGCTTTACTCTAGTAGAATTAATGATTGTAATTGCTATCTTAGCAATATTAAGTGCTATTGTAATTTTTGCATTAAATCCAGCCCGACTTTTTGATAATTTCAGAGATACTAGAAGAGTAAGTGATATTAA